>CATFLP010000087.1 GCA_949514915.1 Methanobacteriota archaeon
TGTTACTCAACGTAGATTAACATTGAAATTATTGCCTTCAGTACTAAAACAAAAAGGAATGTCTGGTGGAGAAGTTGTAGATAAATTAGGAAAGGCACTTAGATTATATATCGATGTAGACAATGAATCTAAGCCTCGTAATATCACTATTATACCTGGAGTACAAAAAGCTGAAGATATGGAAAAATTAGATGCTGAACCACCATCATATACGCAATTATTACAATTGGAAGATAAAGTAAGAGATTTAAGACTTAAGGGAATTCCAAATATTGAGAGAGCAAATGTTCAAAGAAATGATCAAACTGATGAGTTTTACATTTCTACAATTGGGTCAAATTTAGCTCGTGTTAGTGAAGTTGAAGGAATCGACAGAAGTAAAACATACACAAATAATATTATTGAAATTTATGAATACCTTGGAATTGAAGCCGCTAGGCAATCAATTATGAATGAATTACAAGCAACTCTTGATGCTGCAAGACTTGATGTTGATGTTCGTCATTTATTGATGGTTGCTGATGTAATGACTAGTGAAGGGGCAGTTCGTGCAATAGGCAGACATGGTGTAAGTGGTACAAAACACAGTATTCTTGCCCGTGCTGCTTTCGAAGTAACTGTAAATCACTTATTGAAAGCAGGTGTAATTGGTGAAACAGATAATTTGACTGGTGTTGCTGAAAATATCATTGTAGGTCAACCAATTTCATTAGGAACAGGAAGTGTTGATTTATACTATATTCCAGAAGAATAAATGAGGTGAAAAAATGGATGTACTTAGAGAATTAAAAGATGCAACTACAACAGGAAAAATGATCTACGGACAAAAGCAAAGCAAGAGTTTTTGTTCAGAGGGCAAAGTAAAATTGATTATATTTTCAATGAATTGTCCAGAAGAATACGTTACAGAATTATCAGCAGAGTTTTCAGGAATAACAATGTATAGAGTAGATATTGTAAATAGAGAATTAGGTGCCTTATGTGGAAAACCATTCCCTGTAAGTACAATTGCGGTATTAGATGCAGGAAGAAGTAAATTACTTTCATTAAAATCTAACCTTTGAATTTAGTGATAACTAAGTTCTTGTTATGGCTCAGCAGTATTGATGGAGACAAGTTTTGAGGACTTATTGTCCTCTTTGGGAGTTCGATTTGAAGAACATATTGATCCATTAATTATTTCTGAAATTAGGTGCTGTGGGAAAATAAGTGATTTGCCTGAAATTATGATTAATATCGGTGCAAAAAAAGGACAATACATTTGGTTAACTAGTAATAGTTGGATGGATTTTAGTAGAAGCGAATTAGAAGCTTGGCTTGTAGATGCACCAAATGGAGATCATATCATTGTAATTGAAGGGCAAAATAATGTAGAGATTCCCCATCAATGTCCTGATGGTGTAAAGGTAGATCTCTGGGGTCGAGATAAACTTGCACTATTAATTGGCTACAGTATATTAGAAGGAACACAGGGAAAAAATGAATTAAATGTTGGAGAAAGTACAGAAAGTGAAATAATAGAAACAGAAATTCAGCCACAGTCCATTTATTCAAAGATAAATAAAGGGAATTTAAGTTGTATTAAATCTCACATTAATCCTCATGATTCATTGGAAAAACTTGGTATTTCTCAAGTTCCTTGCCAACCAATTCTATTAGAACTATGTTTTTGGTTAGTTAAAGGAAATCTAGTTGGGCCTGAAAATTCAATTGAAAAAAGGGAGTGGGTAATCTTAGAAGATAATTTTTCAGACGAGTTAACTTTGGTAAATGAGATAGATTATATTTCACAAGTCCCTTCAGTTCCAATTTTGTTTATTTCTTCCTCAAATTCGGATGAAAAAATAAGAAATAATCTCAATAGATTATGCGACGAAAGAAGACATGAATCAATTAGTACTTCTGAGTTAAATTCAGGTAAGTTACTAAGGTGGTGGAGAGTAGATAAAAAATCTATAGAATATGCCCCTAAAAGAGTGTTAGTTCCTTCATGGGTCTTTATTTCCCCAATTGATGGAAAGAAAATAATTAATGGTTTAAATGGTAACATCTTGGATTTCAGAGGAGAATTGAAGGGGATTGATTAAAGTGGGAGTTCTGTTCACACTGTTATATGACCCAGCAACGCGTATTCGGTCAAGCGAAAATTGTGATAAGTTTAGTAGTATTATTTCTACTTATTAATTCAGCTTTTTTAGCTACAATTAGTAATGTTGAAACAAACGAAAAATCAATGAAAGAAAATTTAGAATTATATCCTGGAATGGATGATGGCAGTTTATTTAGTTCTGCTAAAACACCATCTGGACATGCTGTATTTTCAGCATCTCAGGATTTCCCAACATTAGCACAAGAAAGTCTAACTGATGGACAACACATCTATACTTGGGCATTGAATTTCCTTTCTATGGATTATACTGCAACTTTAGGAGCACATACAATAACATACGATGATGGAGGTTCTACTGAAGGATCTTATTGTTATAATTCAGGAATGATAGGGAAAATGGATTCAGATGGTAATTGGTTATGGATTGCTGGAATTGATTGTGGATTACTTAACATGGGCATCGATGAAGATGGAGATGGTCAAGAGGATATGTATTATGGACAAGTAGCAATTAATGATGCTGCTATGACATCCGATGGAGGATTAGTAGTTACAGGAGAAGCTTATACATCTGAAAACATCACATTTATGAGTTCTTCAGGAGCAACTATTAGAGATACTGCTGAAGTAGGAATACCATTTGGATTTGTAGCGAAAATAAGTGCATTAGGTGCTTGGGATTGGGTTGAATACATCCATACCGATGCATTAAATGTTGGAACAGCACTTGGTTCATTACAAAATTGTTATTTTGTACCTAATGCTATAGATGCTGATTCTTCCGGAATTTATGTAGGTGGATTTTTTGGTACTGAAGCAGCAGTAGGAGGTCCAATACCAGGCTCTACTGATTGTTCTGATTCAAATGTAGGTGCTACTGGAGATAGTTCATCTGATGGATTTATCACAAAGTATAGTTCAATAGGACAGCAAGGATGGGTTACTAACACTGAGAATTCAGCAACAGATAATAATATTGGAATTTTAACTGTTGATCAAGAAGGTCTGATTCATGTTGCTGTAGCCTTCCAAACATCGGTTACAATGGGTAGTGATACTCATTCAGTATCAGGTCAACAAACGGCTGCTTATGCTCTTGGTGCATTAACTAATACTGGAGGTTGGGATCATTCAATGAAAGTAGAAGGTGGAGATATTGAAGAATCAAGAGATACCGATGGAGATGGTGTTGACGATACAACATTGTATTTTGGACCACAAATTACTGGAATGGTAGTTTCTGATGTTGAAGAAATGATCGTGCATGGATTCTATGGTTCTAATATTGATTTAGATACACAATATTCCTCGAATGGTGGTTCTGCTGATGTATTCATGGGTAAGATGGATACTACTGATTATTCATGGACAATGGGAATGTCTTATGGAAGTGCAGTTCAGCAATCTACTGAGAATATTTTAGAAGTTGCAGTAGGTCCTAATGGTGAAATTGCAATTTCAGGATTGTATAATGGTACATTTGATTTAGGAGGAGTAACTTTACAACCAAGTAGTACTACATATTATTCACAACCTTCAGGTGAAGGTTATGCAAATTATTTGGCAGTAATGCAACCTAGTGGTACATTTAATATTGTTAATGCAATTAAGCCAATGGATGGAACAGAATCAGCAATTTGGGGTGTTAGCCCTTACTTCTTAGCAAATGATGCTATGCCTAAACTTAGTGGATGGATGTATGGAGAGGTTCAATTTGTTGACAATGGAGATACATCAACTCAATTTACAGCTGATTATTATGATTGGTTCTTTTGGTTCCCTGACTTAGGTCCAAAAGATTTCGATGGTGATGGCATTAATGATCCAGATGATAATTGTCCACAAACAGCAAATGAAGGCCAAGAAGATTATGATGGGGATGGAATCTTAGGACAAGATGAAGAAGCGAATCAACCATTTGGTGGAGATGCTTGTGACTTTGATGATGATAATGATGGAGTTCTTGATGAATCCGATAATTGTCAATATGGAGTTATACAAAATCCTGCTTGGACTTCTGTAGAAGCAGAAGATTATGATGGAGATGGTTGCCGAGATCTCGATGAAGATTTCGATGACGATGGAGATCACATTTGTGATGTTGGAGGACCAACAAGTTATGGAAACAATATGTCAATAACATGTATGCCTTCATACAAAGGTGAAGACAAATGTCCTAAAGGAGATTTAGACTGGATATCTGGACAGGATACTTTAGATTCTCTAGGTAACACAGTAAGTAATGATCACGATGTAGATGGTTGTAATGATGAAGGATCTAAGAATAATAATTTTGGAGAAGATACAGATGATGATAATGATGGTGTATTAGATCCTAATGATGCTTGTCCTAAGGGAGATATCAATTGGACTTCTTCATATGAAATTGAACCAATAACAGATAGAGATGGAGACGGTTGTCAAGATATTGGAGAGGATTTAGATGATGATAATGATGGAGTTGAAGATGATATAGATGATTGTCCATTTGAAGCTGGAGAATCAATATGGGATAGAGAAGGTTGTGTAGATATAGATAAAGATGGATGGTCTAATCCAGATGATTCATGGCCAGCACATCCAGTAGGAACAGCTGATGCATTCCCAATAGATCCTTCACAATGGGCAGATACTGACCAAGATGGATATGGAGACAATAGTACTGGTTCTAATGCAGATGATTGTAAGTTAATAGCAGGAAATTCAGAATTTGACAGAAGAGGATGTTTAGATACTGATTCTGATGGATTCTCAGATCCTGATGAAGATTGGGGTACTACAGGATGTACTAACCAATATGGTCAATGTGCAGATGCTTTACCAGATGAACCAACTCAATGGACAGACTTTGATGGAGATGGCTATGGAGATAATTTTGGTAACAAATCTTGGGAAGATACACGTGATGAAGCATGGCCTGGAATTTACATGTTCTTGGCTGTGAATCAAGATGCATGTCCTCTTGTGGCAGGTACATCAGGAATTGAAGGAAACGACAATGTTCCTATGGGTTGTTTAGATACTGATGGCGATGGATGGCCAGACACAATGGATGTATTCCCAGAAGATGAAACACAATACAAAGATTCAGATGGTGATGGTTATGGAGATAATCAATCAGGAAATCAAGCAGATGCATGTTTATTAGCTGCAGGAACATCTACAGAAGATAGACTTGGATGTCCTGATACTGATGGTGATGGATATTCAGATCCTACATCAAACTGGCTTCCAAATGATTGTGGTGCAGAAAAGTGTGCTGATGAGTATGAAGAAGAACCAACACAATGGAAAGATACAGATGGCGATGGATTTGGAGATAATCCAACAGGTGTAAACCCAGATGCTTGTATCAATGAAGCTGAAGTTGTCAATAATTTCGAAGATGATGATGGATGTCCAGATGAAGAACCAATTCTTGGTGGCGCATTAGGACTTGATGCTGCTAGTGGTGGAAGTTTACCAATTGCATTAGGATTAGTTGCAGCAGTATTGATTGCAATCGTAGTTTCAGTACTTGTTCTTCGTAGAAGAGGAGATGATGATGAGTTTGGAATGGGTTACGATGATCCAACTGGTGGACAAATGGAAATATATGTTCAACAAATGATGGCTCAAGGATATCCTGAAGAAACTGCACGTGCTTATGCTGCTCAACAATTTGGAGTAGCAGCAGCACCTCAACAAGCAGCGCCAATGTCAGCAGCTCCAGTAGCAGCACCAGCAGCAGCAGCAGCTCCAGCAGCAGCAACTAACCCACGTATGGAAGCATACATCCAACAGTTAGTAGCACAAGGATATACAGAAGAACAAGCAAGAGCATATGCTATGCAATATGCTGACAGATTCTGAAATCTAGAATAATAAACGATACTGATTCACCGAATCAGTTATCATACTACCCTGAATATCAGATTACATGCGCTCTGGTTTAGTGTCAGTTGTATTGGTGTTGCTGTTTGTTGCAGTACCATTTGGACAGATGTTTTCTGAAGAGTTAGAACCTTTAGAAAATCCTGAGTTTGCACCATCTGCACCTTTTGATATTCTGATGTATGGAAATAGCTATACCTCTGCAAATAACCTTGCTTCATTAGTTCAAGATGGAATGGTTAGTGGAGGAGTTGCTACTACTGTTGACAGTTTAACTGGCGGAGGAATGACTCTAGATGGGCATTCACAAAATGCTCAGTCCTCAGGACATTCATGGAATACAACACTCAATGATGGTACTGCATGGGATTATGTTGTATTACAAGATCAAAGCCAGATTCCAGGATTATATCGTAATACTGCATATTGGCAAGATAGTCTTGCAGGTGCTCAAGTTCTTGATGGATTTGCAGAAGATGTTGGTGCAGAATCAATTTTGATGATGACATGGGGTAGAAGAAATGGTGATACCAATAATCAAGTTCTTTATCCAGATTTCCTAACAATGCAAGAAAGATTAGAAGATGGTTATATTGACTATCGAGATAATCTTAGTACACCAAATAGAGATGTTTGGGTTGCGCCAGTAGGTTTAGCGTTCAAACATGTTTATGAGAATGTACAAGCATCAGGAAAAACACCAGAAGACTCTGGTAATTTGTTTTATGATCTTTATACTGGTGATGGAAGTCATCCTTCTCTTTCTGGAAGTTATTTGGCATCTTGTGTACTATATGCCACAATTACTGGAAATTCACCAGTAGGACTTACAGATAGTACTTCTTTATCGGCTTCAATTAAATTAGATTTGCAAGAAGCTGCAGCTGCCACCGTATTCAACGAAACCAGCCACCTTAACTACCCTTGGCAAACTAATTTAGGAGGAGGAGGCCAAGGTAA
>CATFLP010000088.1 GCA_949514915.1 Methanobacteriota archaeon
ATGGTCTCCGTGGTCATCATGGTCTCCGTGGTCATCATGGTCTCCGTGGTCATCATGGTCTCCGTGGTCATCATGGTCTCCGTGGTCATCGTGATCATCGTGTTCGTTATGGTGTTCATTCATCATTTCTAAGAACATTAATGCTTCCATTGGATTAACAATGCCATCTTCATCAGCATCAGCAAACATTCTGTATGAAGCATCCATATGTTCTACAGATGATAATTCTAAAACACCATTATAGGTTTCTCCATCATCATGTACGAAACTATCAAACTGATCAAAGTGCATTTGGTAATAACCATGTCCTGTTGTATATGCATAAGGATCCATATCTGGCATTGAGCATAATTCTTCAGATACACAGAACATTTCTGGTTCTTCAAATTGATGATATTCATGACCTTCTGAATCTACTATAATATGTGTAACAGCATAGAAACCAGGTTCTAATACACCTACATCAATTTCGTAAACATGCATGAAATCTCCAGATTCTCCAGATTCATGGTCCATCATTACTGTTAATGCTGGTTCTGGATATGCCTCGTGTTCCTCGGATTTTATCCACATTAAACCTGAAATCTCACAATCTTCTTGAGATGGATGATCTGTAACTACATCGTTTTCTTCATCATAACAATAACCATCAGATTCTCCTTCACCATGGTCATCATCACTATGATCATGGCCATCGTGCTCATCATCTTCTTCTTGCCATGCATCATCATCATCAAATGCATCATCAATTCCATTACAATCAGTGTCACTAGTACCTTCGCCACAATCTTCTCCATCTGTTTGATGTCCGTGTGTTTCATCACCCTCATGGTGATCATGTTCGTCATGATGAGTTCCTGCTTCATCTTCTCCGTGAGAACAATCTTCAATACCATCATTTACTTGATCGATCCAAATTTCAGATCCATCATGACAATCAAACCAATTTACTTTAGTTCCATCATCATTGTATTGTTGTTCATCTGCACCAAGAGGGCAGTCTTCTTCACCATCATTCACATATTCAAAAGGAATTTCGGATCCATCTCCACAAATAAATGATGGGCCTTCATGATGGTCGTCATCATGCGGCATAAACGGTCCAAAAATGTGTAATACAGATGTATATGTTGTATTTGGCTCTAATCCCCAAGCTCCATATTCGATGTAAACTGATTCATCAACGCCATAGTAACCAAATATGCCCATTTCTGGATTAAATTCTCTATCTGCTTTAGACCATGGGTATATTGGTTCTGAAGGTCCTCCAAAACAATCACTATGACCTGCTGAAAATCCTTCCATACTGTCAGTTACTGGATCGTACATATTTCCTGTCTGTCCATCAGCAGTCCATGTTAGATTGATCCATAATTCAGCCATCAAATCATAACAGCCATTGTCAAAAATTTCTACTTCATATTCTTCGAAATCAACTACTTCCTCAAAAATAACTTCAACATCCTCACCAGTTTCATGATGATATAACCAATAACGGATATCATAAGTCAAAGTTTCTTCAATCCATACATGATCTGGAGAATCGTTACAGTCACCTTCATTAAGATCTGATTCTTCACCAGAAGTCATATTTTCACACCAATTTAGTGATTCATGTAATCCACTAGGGATTAGAAGGATATTTGCTTCTGTGTAATCATTATAGTGTGGTTGAGGATTGTCATAATTTGCATCTCTAAATTCCATTGTAAGATGTTCATGACTTTCCCCATCATCAGAGTGGCAATCATAATCACCAAATCCGATTAATTGATGCATTCCTCCAATTTCCATAGCTAAACCATCCTCTATTTCGAATAAATGTGCTACTGCATCATAACATGTATTATTCGAGATATAGTCAACCGCATCTCCCATTACTAAGAATTCTGAAGAATTATCTGCAACTCCATCACCGTCATAATCAGTGGCATCCCATGAATAATATTCATCAATTACTGGCATGCCATCTACCATATCAACTAACGCAATGTTAATTTCATATGTGTTACCAATCTCTAATCCATCAGAAATAAATTTGAAATCATATACAGCATCCCATGGATCATCATATTCGTAAACATGTTCTCCATCTTCATGCGTATACATCTCACCATTTTCTGCGGACCAATATACATGCTCCATTCCGCTAGGGTCTGCAGCAGTCGTTCCTATCGCAGCAAAAGTAGATGTTACCATCATCAATGCTAACATCACTATTTTACCGCGGCCATAATTTTTATCGTTAATACTCATAGCATTCACTGGGGGGCCCTGCAAATACTCCCTAATAATAATATACATTTCATATATAAAGTAAAATAATATTAAAATGTTAAAAAAAACCTTAAATTAAATTACAATTTTCGAGTAAATGATTGAATTCCTGTGATATATCTTCCTAAGATTAAATTATGGATATCATGGGTTCCTTCATATGTTTTTACAGATTCTAAATTAGCCATGTGCCTCATTATTGGATACTCATCAAGAATCCCATTTGCTCCATGAATATCTCTAGCGACTCTAGCAATCTCTAATGCTATATCCACATTATTCATTTTTGCCAAACTTATTTGTTCAGGGAACCAATTACCTTCATCCTTCTTTTTGCCTAAATGATATGCTAATAATTGTCCTTTTGTAATTTCTCTTAACATCCATGAAAGTTTATTTTGCACTAACTGATAAGAAGCAATTGGATGATCAAATTGAATTCTTGATAATGCATATTCTTTGGCTGAATTAAAACAAGCCTGTGCTGCTCCGATTGCCCCCCAAGATATACCATATCTTGCATTATTCAAACAAGAAAATGGACCTCTTAACCCTGAAACATTGGGTAAAATACGATCTTTTGGTATTTTACAATCTTGGAAAACTAATTCGCTTGTTACGCTTGCTTTCAATGAATGTTTACCTTTCATTTCTGGAGCACTAAATCCTTCATCATCTTTTTCAACAATAAAACCTCTAATTTTGCCATCTAATTTTGCCCAAACCACTGCTAAATCTGCTATTGTTCCATTTGTAATCCACATCTTTGCACCGTTAAGCAAAAATCCGTCCTCTAACTCTTCTGCTCTAGTAATCATATCTCCAGGATTTGATCCATAATCTGGCTCAGTTAATCCAAAACATCCTACATATTCTCCTGTTGCCATTTTAGGCAGATATTTTTCCTTTTGTTCTTCACTACCAAAATCCCAAATAGGATACATAGCCAATGAACCTTGAACACTAGCAAATGAACGTAAGCCAGAATCTCCCCTCTCCAACTCTTGACAAATTAGACCATATGCCGTATATGATAATCCTGGACAACCATATCCTTTGAGAGGAGCACCTAAAACTCCCATTTCACCAAGGTCCTGTCTCCATTCATCTGGAAATACTCCATCCCTACACGCTTGTTCTATGTTTGGTATTACTTTATCATCTACCCATTCTCTTACCATATCTCTAACCATTAATTCTTCTTCAGTCAGTAATGAATCAACATCATAGAAATCGAGTGCTTCGTAAGGCATGTGTTTTCCTCATTTAGTGGCGGTGGCACCAGATTCATAACGCTTGGGTTTAATTGTAAAAACTATCTTCTGGTTTTTTTACCAATTTTACCATTTTTATTTTGACGCCTGCTCTTTCTCCAACTAAGATATTTATTCTGAAGTGTATCACTTGACATGTAAATTAATCCTAAAATAACACCTGGAACACTTATTGCTACTGCGGCAACTAATGCATATCCCATTACATCACCAGACAATTGTTTTCCTGACATTTTAGAAATACTTCCATCAGTTGAGATTAACCAACCATCTCGCAACCTTTCTTCCCAACTTGCCAATGGAGTTGTTGCAGATAAGTCTACAGAAGCAGTGCTTACATCTTCTGGAATTAGCCAAGAATAACTTTGCATATTTTGAACTGAAAATTCAACAATTCCAAAGGGAACTACTTGAATATATACTTGATTATTAACTCCAGTAGATAATGATCTAAATTCACCACTAAATTCTGAAACATAAGAAATACTACTTCCACTCGGGTATTCCATCATTTCTGAACTTTCAGGATTTACTCTATCATACTGAAAAACTGCAATTGCCCTTCCAGCACCAATCACAACACATCTATCAGAAACACCTTCTGGGCAAAGAACATCAATCCAAACCCTTCCGCCTAATCCTATTTCATGAAAAATTCCATCTCTATCAATTACTCCAATTCCATCACTACGAGAAATTACAACACAAAAGTCAACATCTACATGACATTCAATACCTGAAATCTCATCGTCCCAACTAATTCCTAAATCTGTAAATGTATTATTTCTATAACTGTACAAGGTTCCATTTTCACCACCAAGATAAGCAACTTGACCACTAGGAACCCAATCTACAGCTTTCATAGATTCTCCATAAAGAGTTATTGTCTCTAAAGGTCTCTTAAGTTCTCCATCTGAATAACGCAACAATGTTCCATTATCTCCTACCATTAGAACACTATTTCCACTCGGGTGCCAAGAAACATCATACAAATTTGCAGCATATTGATTTTCAAGATTCTGAGCATCTTTTGGATTATTTGTTGGGATAAGCCAAATATCTCCAGATTTACCTACCATGAAAAGTTCTTCTCCTGTGTTAGAGATATCCCAATTTGTCAATTCTAACGCTTGATTTGATAACCTTCCCTCAGCTGAAATTTCAATTTGACTTTCTAAATTGGATTCTTCTGCTGAAATAGGCTTAGAAGATAATAAAATCATAGATATTAACAAGATTATTACAAAAGTTGAACGAGGATTCTTCGGCCGCATTGTACTCTGCGAAATGTTTCACCTGTTTATCGGCACCGCTTAATAAACAAATCGCATTTACAATCGTGATGCTTATGGAGGTATTACGACTCGAGGGTACATGGAACGCTTTGAAGTTAAACGAGGATTGGTGAAAACAATAAACTCAGAAGGTGGTTTAAATACCATTGCTAACAAACATTTTGACAATGTAAAAGATGCAGGAAATGGCGGATTTACGGCAGCATGGGGACTTATGACAGATATTAAAGCACATTTTGACGATGATGGAAAATTAGTTGTAGATGTTCAACAATTGAAAGGAGGAGATCTACAAAATTTTCTTGAAAAAGATGGTGGAAGAGAAGAAGCCATGGAATCAAGAAAAAGGTGGTCTGCATTCTTAGATGAATCTACAGGCTATAATGCAAAACAACGTGGTGATAAGGCTAAAGAAAATGGAAAGAAGGTAGCAAAAGCCAAATCAGGAATAAATATGGCTAGAAAACTTATGGCATTATCAAGTAAGGTTACAGATGAAAAAAGAGCTGAAGCTGAAAAGATGATTGCAGAAGTGGAACAAAAACTTGAGGAAGGAAATGCAACTAGAGCCTTAAGTTTAATAGAAAAAACTAACAAAATGCTTGAGAAGTGAATATTAATGGGGCTAGAGATTTTACAAGATGAGGAGGTCTCTAGAATTATTTCTATCTATGAAGAAAATAATCCAGACATTCATTCATTAAATGATACACAAAAAAGAAATTTAGTAAATATGATTTATTCTACTGAAGAAGTTGTAGGGATTAATCATTTAATTGAACGTATTTTAGGAACTCCAAGTTCATTAGATGATGATGTAATTCGTTGTTATGTGGGATATGAACCATCAGGAAAGGCACATGTTGGTTGGTTAGTTCAGGCTTTATGTCTAAGGAGAATTTTAGAATCAGGAGGCAATGTACTAATTTATCTCGCCGATTGGCATGCTTGGGTTAATGACAAATTTAATGGTGACATGGATAAAATTAAATCAACTGGTGCATATATGGAAAAAGTATTCAAAATTTTACTTGGAAACCCAGATGAAGGTGAGGGTTCTGGAGAATTAAGGTTTCTATATGCTAGTGACTTGATGGATTCTGGAGATTATTGGGCAAGTGTATTAAAATGTTCAAAAAATATGAGTCTGAAAAAGGTAAGAAAAACATTTACTATTATGGGTAGGGATGAAGATTCAGCTGATGGTGATCTTTCCAAATTCTTTTACCCTGCTATGCAGGCAGCAGATATTTTTCAATTACACATTGATATTGCATTAGGTGGTATGGATCAAAGAAAAGCACATATGTATATGAGAAAAGTAGGTGATAAATACAAATGGAAAAAAGCAACTTGCATCCATACCCCCATTATTTCAAGTCTGAAAGCATCTGGAGATCGAATGGAGTCCTTTGATCATAAAATGTCTAAATCAAATCCTAATGGAGCCATCTTATTACATGATTCTCCAGAAAAATTAAGAAAGAAAATGCGAAAAGCTTACCTTGATCCATCGGATAGAAACTCGCCGATTTATGAATTATTAGAACATATAATCTTACCAGAATTTGGAAAAATAACTGTAACTCCAAAACCAGAATTTGGAGAGCCATCAACATACTCAAATCTCAAATCATTCATCGATGCTATTAGCGATAATACAATCCATCCAATAGATGCAAAATTCGCAGTTGCAGATGCTATTTCAGAACTACTCATACCCATAAATGAATATTTCAATGAAAATCCTGAATTACTACAAAAAGTTGAATCTTTTTCAAATTAAAACTTCTTGAAGGAATTCAATATATTCATCAGGATCCATTAAATCTTCAACGACCATGTTGTGTGCTTCGAATATCATACACCAGCCATGCTCATATGGACTATCATCTACAAGTTCTGGATTTATCTCTACTTCTCCATTTACTTCTAGAATCTCCCCACTGAATAATGAACGGAAAATAACCGTTCCAGATTCAAAGTCGATAGAGAACAACTCTTCATCAACATCGACTTCCATCCCTGCATGAGGAAGGACAACCCGAAGAACCTCTCCTTTCTCTTTAGAGATAAAATCGGTTACTCCAATTGTAGTTCTGTCATCTTTTTCTTGATACCAAAGATGGTTCTTTGAATATCTTCTTTTATGTGCAACACTGAATTCTTGAATTTCATCATTGTCCATACTAACCAAAACGGCGTGATAATGGGTAATATATCAATTAAGCGGACAAGCATAAATACTCAATTCAAGTAACTGATAATACCATGAACCTTTTGGGGTAAAATAGTGGGATTATGAATTTTGAAGAAACTGAAGAGCAAGCGATGATTCGAGAGATGGTTAGAGACTTTGCTGAAGAGGTCCTATTGCCTACTGTTAATTCAAGGGATGCTGCACAATCACCACCCAGAAATGAATGGAAAGCATTTATTGATTCGGGGTTACATTCAATTACAATTCCTGAAGAATTTGGAGGTAATCCAATAGACCATATTTCGGAAGCAATAATTATTGAAGAATTAGCAAGAGTAGATCCCTCTTTTGCTGTAATGTATTGTGTACATGTAGGGCTATGTAGTATGACAATTGCATTACATGGAAATCAACAACAAAAAGAAAAATATCTTCCTCAATTAGCTGCTGATAAAGTAGGAGCTTATTCACTCTCAGAAGCAGGTGCTGGTACTGATGCCGCCTCTCTATCATGTAGCGCAAAATTAAATGATGAAGGTACTCATTACATATTAAATGGTGAAAAAATGTGGGTTACTAATGGTGAACAAGCAGATATCATTGTCCTTTTTGCTAAGGATGTAAACCATCCTGAGTTTGGAAAAAAGAAACATGGAGGGACTACTGCATTCATAGTTGAAAAAGAATTTGAGGGTTTTTCAGTTGGTAAAAAGGAAGATAAATTAGGAATTAGATCATCTGATACTGTAACTCTTGTTTTAGATAATTGTAAGATACCAATAGAAAATGTGATTAAAAATAGCGGCGAAGGTTTTCCAATCGCTATGAATGCTTTAGATAATTCAAGAATTGGTATTGCAGCACAAGCATTAGGAATCTCACAGGGGGCATACGAAGCCGCCCTAAAATTTGCAAATGAACGTGAAACGTTTGGTAAACCAATATTATACCATCAAACAATTGGTAATTATTTGGCAGATATGGCAACTAAAATTGATGCTGCAAGAATGATGGTTTATCGTGCAGCATGGGCTAAAGAACAACATTACGAAGCAGGAGGAAAAAGGCATTCGAAAGAAGCTTCTATGGCTAAATTGTTTGCAGGAGATACAGCTATGTGGGTAGCAGAAAAAGCAGTTCAAATTCACGGAGGGTATGGATATGTTACTGAATTCCCTGTTGAAAGATTCTTTAGAGATGCAAAAATCACTCAAATTTATGAAGGAACTCAAGAAGTTCAGAGAATTGTAATTGCAAGAGAAATTAACAAATAAATTCTAATTTAAGACAAATTCAAGCATCTTTCTAATTGAGTTAAAACTAGACAATGTTACATTTTGCTCTATTTTCTGACCTTTTTTAAGTCCTGAAGCGAAATCATTCATTGATTTGGGAACCTTAATTGAAACAGGATGTGGAATTCCCTCAATACTACCTACGATTGTTTTTCCACCCCTTAAAGACTCCTCAATTCCATAACCAATTGTATTATCAATTCTATCTATAGTCAAATTAAGATCCATTTGTGATCCTGCTAATTCTGAAATTATGTTTTCACGATCTTTACTCATTACGGCTTTATCCAAACGTTCTAAAGTTTCATTTAATTTGAATAAACTATCTTCTAAAGACAATATGATTTTTTCTTGAACTTGTTCTATTTGTTCTGTTGATTCAACTATTACTTCTTCAATTGCTTCATCTGCTTTTTCGTCAAAAGTTTCAATTGTGTCTTCTACTGAACTTTTCAGTTCTTGGAACGATTCTGTTACTTTAATTTCTTCAGGTACCTTTTCTTCGAATTCTTCTACCTTTTCTTTTATTTGTTCGGATATTTCTTCTTTCTTATCTTGGGCTTCCTGTTTGATTTGCTCTATTTTATCTAATTCCTTATCTTCAATTTGTGCAAGTAGTGGATTATCTGAAGTTCCTGTTTCTTCAACTAGTGAAACTTTTTGTGGTTCATTAACAACTAATTTTGGTTCATCTTTTTGAGGAATTCCTTTTATTGGCCCCCCATCATTATTGGAACGATCGTGTCCCCAAGAACCCACTAAAAATCCATTTTCAATTGCTAATACACCTCTTCCATTCAAATTATCATCTGCTTTTTCCCAATCAAAAAAGAATTTTCTCCCTGATACTTGCCCATTTAAATTAGCTCCTATGAAAGTACCTGAGACATCAATGCCATTTTGTACCAACATTATTTCTCCCCATTCTGTGTCCCATACACCATTAAAATTATTATTAGGTATAACGGGTGCAAAAGCATTTGAATTTACAACATTAATTGGGCTTGAAAAATTATTGCCAGATAATTTTCCTAATTCCTTATTTGCAGTACTTCTCATAAATATTCCTATAATCAAAAACATTAACCCAAGTCCAATGAATTCTAATGGAAAAACAAACATCAGGATTATAGAACCCCATACCATAAATTGGCCAACCTTTTTCTGCTGATTAAGGGTATTAGCATCCTGCATACTACTCGGAAAGAGTCTAGGTATTTTATTTCAAGTACAATATAATCTATTTAGTAGGTAATAGTTAGAACAAGTTATGAGTAATCTAGAAGAGACCCATAAAAAAGTCTGGTTAGCATTATTATTCATAATTCCTTTACCAACATTATCAATCTTATTCTCATTAGAGATAAGTCAAGGATTGCCTGGAAACTTAGTTTTTATCTTAACAAAAATTTTGATGATAACTATCCCCATATATTGGTATTTCAAATTAGAAGAAAGAAGTATTAGTTGGTCTCCAGTAAAACAAAAAAATGACCTTTATGTTGGTTTTGGATTCGGTATCGCCATGAGTTTGGCAATTGGAATTGCTTGGTTAATATTTGGTTCTCAAATTGATCAAGTTGCATTGAGAGAATTATTAAAAGGAAATGGCCTAACTAACCCAATAATATTTTTAGGAGTTACAACATATTGGATTTGTGTAAATTCTCTTTTAGAAGAATTTGTGTTTAGATGGTTTATATTTGAAAAATTTGAAGTTAAAGTTGGAAGTAATTATGCATTGTATTTGTCAGCTAGTGCATTCACACTTCATCATACAATTGCAATGCTTTACATGTTCCCAATCTCATTAACTATTCTTGCTTCCATCGGAGTATTTATTGGAGGTTTGTTATGGTCTTGGTTATATTTGAGATATAGGAGTATTTGGGTCGTATTTTTATCACATGCAATAGTAGATGTTATGATGTTTGGAATTGCTGGAATTATTTTATTTGATATTGATGTTTTACATTAATAAATTAATCAGACCCATTCTAATCTAGGCCACTGATTATAATCTCCATGCTTCCAATTAATCGTTACCAAAATATCTAATATTTGTTCTAAATTGATTAAATCCCTTTCAATTTGTAATTTATGCAACCATTCCTTAAGCCGCCCTAATTTTTTACCCTTAGAAATTCCTGTTTTTTCCATTAGCCAAACACCGTTTACCAAAGGTAATCTTCCAGCCCTCAGAGGAGGTAATTCACTTAATTCTGAAATCAATAATACTAATTCTTGTTCTTTATCTAAATATTTTGAGAGTGCATAATCAACCAAAACTTGTGTCTCAAAATTCTTACCCAATAGATATCTCCAAACTCTTAACAATCCTCTATCTTCTGGAGGTGGAGTTTTTCCTAACATTTTATGACAAATATGAGTATTTTTTCGTTGAATTTTGGATAATAACAAAATATCACAGGCATGATCTAAAGATTCTAATGTTCGGTTAAAATACAATAATGCTAATCTAAATTCAGGAGATACAGATTCATCGAAAAGACTCTTTTCTGATTGCACTTTAACTCCTATTTCATCGACACTGAATTTTTCATCAAATAATTGGTCTAACATCTGATGTTTTGTCATTAACCAAATTATTTCACCAGCATGCTTTCCTCGAAAAATCTTTTGTAGTTCAGACCAAATTCTTTCCTTGGAAATTTTATCAATCATCCATTGTTCCTTGATTAATGCATTATGTAAGTCTCTATCTAAAGTTAATAATCCATGTTCTCCTCTTTCAACAAACCTGTAAGCTCTAAGAAGCCTCAAGCCATCTTCTGCAAATCTTCTTCTTGGATTTCCTACAGATCTCAAAATTAAATTATTTAGGTCTGATAAACCTTCATGAGGATCATATAATATGCCTCTTGAAAGATCTATAGCCATTGAATTAATTGTGAAATCTCTGCGTTCCAAATCGTCTTTTAAAGAATTCCCAAAACTTACTTCTTCTGGACGACGTCCATCAGAATAACTACTTTCGGTTCTAAGAGTTGTAATTTCAAATTTATTCCCAGAAGAAATAATTGTAAATGTCCCATACTTTATTCCTGTAAGTATTATTTTGAAATTTTGTCCCAATGACTCTAAATGTGTGCTTAATTCAAGTGGAGGGATTGTTGTTGCTAAATCCCAATCAGACACATCATTTCCAGATAATAATTCTCTTACAGCACCCCCGACCAACCAACATCCGCCATCTAGAATGGCAACTTCAGAAATAATTTCCATTAATCCCTGTGGTACCTTTGAAATCCATTCTGATTCATCCTGTGTTAGTGAAATACCCTCTAAATCAGCTAACAAGGGTAAACGGGGTATTTGCAATGGCCAATCTTGGGTCACAAACCTTAGGGGAATGGTCTGAGTTATCTTGATTTTGACTAAAAAATAAATTGGGAAGGGTTATTGGGGGGATTTAGTAGGAGCCAATGGTACCATGCAATACGAGACTAAAGATGTTGAATTAGTCGATATAAATTGGTTGAAACCACATGAAGAAGTTCATCAAAAAAAGGTAATTGAATTATTTGAAATGACATTAAGATGGGGAGGATATACCAAACCACTACTTATTGATAGCGAAACGGGAACAATACTAGACGGACATCATAGATATGAAGTTGGTAAAAAATTAAAATTAAAATTAATTCCTGCAATAATAACAAATTATTTTGAAGATGATAGAATTACAGTTACTACCTGGCCAAATTCAAATCTAAAAGAGATTAGTAAGAAAGATGTAATTGAGATGGCATTATCAGAAGATCTATTCCCTCCCAAAACTAGTAAACATTCTTTATCTGAATACTTACCTCCAATTATGATTAAATTGGATGATTTAAGATAATCTATAATCTAGATTTTTTCATTGATTTCCAATAATCATTGCCTTTTCCTTTGAAAACTAATGGATATTCTGGCTTTGATTTGATTTCTACATCAACTTTTGAAAGTTTTCCAAATGATGAAATTGTTATTTTAGCACTAGTATTTGCTCTACCAGTTAATATTTTCTTTAATGATTTAGAATCTGAAACTCTTAATCCATCTATTGCGATTAATTCATCACCTGATTTCATTAAACTCCTACAAGGAGAATTATTTTGAAATGATTTGATCTTTAAATTATTACCACTAAATGTAATACCTAACCAACCTAATTTTTTAATCTCATCTTTCTTTTTTGGCAAGAGTTCCATATCATAAATTTTTGCTGAATCTTCTAATGGCGGTCTGACATGATTATGTACAAGATTATCTACAAAAATAACTATTTCTTCACCACCTAATTCTCTTAAACCATCACATAATCTAGACCAATCTAATCCTTGATCTTCTCCAGAAGATGTATCTATACCATGTTTTTTCCATAATAAAACCATTAAATCATCTAAACCTGATTTGCCTTCTGATATTTTTCTAAGTTCTGCATCAATACAAAATAATGCTAATTCTCCTTCAAGATAATAAGATATTTGTGATTCCCTTGAATGTGAATGTGGCCGGTAAAGATGTATCCATGCTTCATAACTAGCCATTGATAGACATTGATGTTGATTTCCATTTCCAGTAAAATGTCTTTCTAACTTTCTTTCCATATCTGCAAACCAATCTTTATCATCCCATGCTCCTGAACGCCAACACAATACATCACCTAACCAACTTGTTAAACCTTCAAACCACCAAAGTAAATCTGTATGGATTTCTTCATTTAAATCATAATCTAAAAACTGTTTTGGCCTCAATCTTTTAACGTTCCATTGATGGAAAAATTCATGAGAAAATAGTGACAATAAATCTCTCCATTCTTCGACATTCTCTTTAATCAATGAAAGTCTAGGAACCATACTTGTTTGTGATCTAAGATGTTCTAAACCACCCCTAGATCCATCTGTCAAATGTAATATTGTAAGATAATCTTTCCATCCTGGAGTCCCAAACAAAGCGTAATGTTCTGAAATTATTAATTTCATATTTTCAACGAAATCATCTATTCCTTTTTTAGTGATTTCATGACTTCCAGCATCCCATAATTTTAATTTATGCCTACATCCATTTACTTCAAAGGAAATCGCCTCATTAGAATTAGATTCAATTATACCATCCATAAACTCATCCCTTCCAATGGGAATCCATTTTGAAATTTGAAGATCTGAACCTATAAAATCTAAAGTTAATGGAGAAACTTCAAAATCACTTATGGGCATTTGAGATTCTGAGCTCCACGAGGAATGATGACCAAGTACAACATGATGATTTGATTTTACTCTTTCTTCTGAAATTCCTTTAGTCACTTCCATCCAAGTAAAAGGCGGCATTAAATGTAAATGTGAACTATCTAAATGATTACTTCTTACAGATAAAATTGTTGAAAGTAATTTATATCTTATTCTAATCGTGTTTTCGGCTCCAAATCCATTTGGAATATTCACCCTTATTCTATTATGCGAAAAACGTTCAACTTCAATCTCGTTTTCATCAGAATCTAATGCAATTATATCTTGCATAAATCTAATTGGTTCACGGATAAAATATGATCCTGGAACCCACCTAGGGAATGCTAATTCCAGAATATTTCCTTCAAAAGGCCCATTTATCTGAATTTGCACTCCAAGTAATTGTTTACTAGAATCTGCACAAGATGCTGCATAAATTATTCCACTTGAATCTAAACTTATCATTCTTGAAGCCCCCTAAGTTGTTCCCCTGCTTGAATTAATCTCTCCTCATTCGATTCTTCTAAATTTTCTATAAGTTTGCTTAAATCCATACGATTGACTCTGCTTTTTAATTTATCAATGAGTTTAATTCTGTGATTTGTCGGCACTTCATTATTTATTGCTAGTTCATACCGTAATTTTATTGCGTCCTCTGTAGATGATTTTTTTGCAATCATAGACAAAAATTCCCATTTGTTTTGTTCAGATAAATATGTTATTAAATGTGATAAGTCATTCCAATTAAAATTCATTAATTCCGAAACCAATATTCTTTTTTCTGAAATATCACTATAAGAAAAAATTTCTGAGATAAATGAGTTTTTATTATCTCCTAAAAGTTCTTTTAAATCGAAAATCGTAGCATAAAATCTTATTTTAAAATCTTCCGAGTTTCTCAATTTCTGAATCAATTTCTCATGCTTTATTGGATCCAAATTTAAATTTTCTAAGGCATTTAATTTAACTAAAGAATGAGAATCTGAAAAAATTTTGGCAATCAAAGAATCATTTGGTTCAAACATTTTTAAAAATCCAACACCTGTTTTACGTACTCTATAATCTGGATCTTTTAATATTTCAAGCATTAATCCGTTAAACTCTTTTTCTTGTGAATTACTTAATTGAAATAATCTAACATTAGAGCGTACTAAATGATTATCACTTTTTAATAATTTAACAACTAGATCTTCTGATTTCAAAGAAAAATTAGACAAAATTGTCGAAATAAAATATTCGTTTGACGAAGTTTTATCCTCTAATAATGTATCAATTAATTCAAAATATTCATCTGTAGTCCATTTTTTAAATGCCATTTTTGCGCGTTCCCTAAACCAAATATCATCATCTGATAGGAAGGAAATGAAAGAAGGCAATGATTCTTTAACATCATTTTCAAATAGCCAACGAACTGCTTTGCGTCTGGTTGCCTCGTCTCTTGAGTTTAAATTTTTCAATTCAGTTGATTTAGATGCCATCTGCTCATTACTTCCAAAAAGAGGAAGGGTATAATCTCATTTAAGGTATCATATCTTCATATGTTCCAAATTCTTCATCATCTTCATCAAAAAATGCACCAGGCTGTTGAATATTAACTTCACTAAGCATTAAAAATAAGGGCCATAATCTACTCATCCAATCTCCTGATTTTTCTAATAATTCCATCATCTCTAATGGCATTTCATAATTTCTATTAAGATTATAAGGAATAATATCATCTGGTAATGACCTTAATTCTACAATCAAATCATCTAATTTTAATGAATCTTCTAAAGAAATCATATCTAAATCCTTAGCAATAAATGATACTTCTTCCAATACATCGGCTAATTCAAAAGGACTTGGAGCAGCAGGCTCACTATCTTTGATATCTAATGGTCCAAAAACAACATTACCTAAATCAGTATCAAAAAATTGATTATCTTGTTTCTCTCTTTTAATCAATTTTTGATTAAATCTTCCCCCTCTTGGAAATATTGCAAAGCCATCTTCATCAATTCTAGATTCTATCCATGAAGGTAATTTTTCAATTGAACCAGTAAC
>CATFLP010000089.1 GCA_949514915.1 Methanobacteriota archaeon
AACCATTGAAATTGCTTCAGTAGAAGTAATTGTTGATGACGCTTTATCTTTCGCTTCAACATCTTCATTAAACATCATTGCAGATCCGAACATGACTGCACCAGAAAGAATTAGAATAGCCATTAATCCCATTTTCCCTAAATTTTGTCGCATTAAAGCCATCATTCCAAATCCGACTCCAGCAGTCGCTATTCCAATTACAAGAAGAGCAGAGAATCCTTGAAACATCTTAAATCCACCAACACTTGCACTATCTTCACTTTCAAAATTCATCCATTCTCCAAATGCATTTCTGAATTCAGCATCACCTTCTGATTCTGCTGATACCCACCCATCAATTCCTCTATCATACAATGTTGTAAGAGTATAATTTCCTGTACTTTCATCCCAATCATATTGGAAATCATATCTATCATGATCATTTTCTAATTCTAAAGGAGCAAACCCAACAGCGGTAATTGCAACTGCACAGTAAATTGCTAATGCAAGCATTAGTGCAAACTTTGTACCACTTTTGTTTGCAATTTTACCAAAAACAATACTCATTGGAATTGCCACTACATTTACAGTTAGAAGTAAGGCAATATTCATGGTAGGATTGATTCTTAATACTGATTCTCCAAATGCACTAGCCATACCATTGATTGTATTTACTCCATCATAGAATAATAGATAAGCAACGATGTAAAGAAACAAAACTCTAAATTTTCTTATTTCTTTCAGAGTTTTCCATACTTGCTTATATGCAAATTTTGTTGACTCAACTACACCTTGGTATTCCATTTGGTCAAGAACTGGTGGCTCTGGTGTTTTGAAGAACATTAAAGCCCCCCACCCCCACCACCATAGAGCAGAAGTTACGAAAATAATAGCCAGTTGGAAGTTTGAATCCCAGGGGGTTGCTAAAAGAACAATTAAGTGGAATAAAAGAAGAATAGAACCTCCCATAAAGCCGTATGCATATCCCCAAGAAGATACATGATCCATAGCCTTTTTTGGAGCAAGATAGGGCATGAATGCATAGTAAATGGTATTGCCTCCCGAAAAACCAATTGAACCGAGTACATACATTAATGCAAGAATTTTGTATCCTCCATCACCAAAATATGGTGCAGCACCCATTGCAGCACAAAATACAACCCCAACCACAGTATACCAAAACAACATACTTTTCTTTACAGGGATTCTATCTGCAATCACTCCTAATGCTGGGGCTGTTACTGCTACGATTGCCATAGCAATACCGTAAATTAAAGCGTAAAAACCAGCACCACCTTGCGTACCTGTTGCGGTATTATACAAATTTGCCATTAATGCAGGAACAATCACAGTCATTACAGTTAATGCATATGCTTGATTAGCCCAATCATACCAATACCAACCTTTCAATGCTTCTTTTTCTTCTGGTTTCATGCTATTTAGAACCTCTTTTATTGATTCTTCAGCATTATTCAAATTTTCTCCAGAGACTACGTTGCCCATGTAGTTCCATATGCATTGAGTTTGTAATACTACTCGTAAATGAAGAAGTTATTTCCGAGAAGTTCAAACATACGAAAGTTTTCCAAGCATCATAGAGGGGTAGAAAATGGTCAATATTTCCACAAATACCGATAAACGGGTATTTTTAGAAAAAAAAGAATCTAAAAAATTACATTTTTTAATCAAAGCACCAGAAAATTATTCCTATAATATAGAGAAAAAAATGTCATGGGACGCAAATAAACCAGCAACAGTTTACGTTACACCAGAGTTGACTAAAGATGGAGAAGTTTGCAAAGCTGCCACAGTTATTTTAAGAACAAAAGGGTGTCATTGGTGGTGGAGTTCTGGATGTACTTTTTGTGGTTATTTTAATGATACTCGTGATGACGTTACCAATGAGAATTTACACGAGCAATGGAATTACTCTAAGAGAAAATTAAATGATTTTGAAGAAGTACAAATGATTAAAGTTTATACATCAGGAAGTTTACTAGAAGATAGAGAAATACCAATAGAATTTCAAGAATTTGTATTGAAAGAAACAAATAAATTAGGCAAACATCTTGTTATAGAATCTAGAACAGAACAATTAACTTCAGAAAAATTATCTTGGGCTAAAAAAATCAATTCGGATTTTACAGTAGCAATAGGATTAGAAGCTTATGATGATGAAGTTCTTCGTTTTCATATTAATAAAGGATTCACATTAAAATCATGGCATAAAGCGGTTGAGCAATTAAAAAAACATAATCTAAGAATTAAATCTTATTTGATGTTTAAACCACCTTTTATGTCGGAAGGAGAAGCATTAACACAATGTATTAAATGGATTAAATCTGTAATTGAAGATTCAGATGAGATATCTATTAATCCAATGAATATTCAAAGAGGGACAATAATAGATAGATTATATCGAAATGGAGATTATCGGCCACCCTGGTTATGGTCTTTAGTAGAATTAATTAAGAAAGTACATGACTTTGTACAACCAAATGGCGAGGTCCTATCTAGACTGATTGTACATCCTACTGCTGCAGGTAAGCCTAGAGGCGCACATAATTGTGGTAAATGTGATGTAGAAGTAGCAGCTGCAATAGAGAGATATTCAGTAAGTAGGTCTTTGGAGGAATTTACTGATTTAAATTGTAAATGCCGCCTTAGATGGAAGGAAGAAATTCACAGTGATCAAAATCTACCAGTACCAATCGGGGTTGGACTAAATCGTAGGGCAAATGTTGAAAATTTATTTTCTTCATATTAACAAAAAATGCAATTAGAGCACAAATTTACCCTAGTCCTTGGTCAATGTTTATGACACCATTATTGTTCGCCAAACACGACTTTAAGGTGTTGACATGAGCGCAGAAGAAAATCTTCCAGATGTAATACAAGGTTTAGGAGAACCAGAATCTTCACGAGTAGTACTAACAATCGTAGGAATATTAGTCCTTGGAATATTGGCAATTTCCACTCAGGCTTTTTCTTTGTTTGGTGATTTTTCACCATTTTCTGGATTATTTGGTACTAACTCAATTTGGTGGTTTATGTTAGGTATTTTTGTAAGCATTGCAACGGTATTAGCATCAATTGTAGGAGAGGTCTTTAGGGAGTAAGTGGAAAATTATGGCAGTTGGTACAATAATTTATTTTTTAATTATAATTGGTTTATTTTTAGGAATTTCAAGGGGTCTTGGGTCTTTTTCAGGAACATTAAGAGAAATAGCATTTTTTTCTATGGAAAAAGCACCAGTTGGACTTGTAGATCTATTTTCTAAAAAGAAAGGTTCAGCAGCAACAACTTGGATGACATTAGGATTAATTTGGATGCCTATAGCAGCAACGTTAACATTCCTAAATTTGTGGTTAGATTATGATTCTACAGCATTGATGTCTGCTGTTGGTGATTTTGATAGAGAGAAACTTTCCTCTGCAGCATATATTGCAACATTTTGGGGTTTTCTCGGAATGACATTAATTGGAGCAAGTTTCCATATTCAAAATAGGATGTTAGGTAGTAAAATAACTAGTGAAGCAGGAGCCTCAATGTTTTCTTTATTTTGGTTTGTTTTAACTTTGTTATTAGTTGTAATAAGTTTCACTTCTTTAGCTCCACATACTACTCATGCTTCAGCGTTTTTCGCTGCTTATGGTATGTTGGCACTAGGAGTATTATCAGCACATTTAATGACTATTTATGATAATGAAAATTCAGAAATGAGTACACCTGGTTGGTTGATAGTACTATCATTAGGTGCCTTAATTTATGGAACATTTAGTAATTTATGTTATTTCTTATCGGGTAGTGAGGAAGTTGCTTGGAATATCTCTAAATCATTGCATGGTTGGTGGTTAGTACCAATGTCTATGGCTATAGCAACCTACTTAATTCCTAAAAACACAGGAAATATTCTTTGGAGTAAATTACTTTCAGTAACTGGAATAGTTTTGATATTTTTCACACTTACACCATTTACTAGTTACACAGGCCAAGGCTTAGGATCTGATGATAATATCCTTACAATTCAAATTTCATTATGGAGTACACTAGCTTTAGTTCCTATTTTTGCTATGACATTCAATATTATTGCTACAATGAAAGGAAGATGGGAATCAATGGTTGAATCAACATCTACAGCAGCATCAATGGTATCCATGTTTTTACTTCCATTAGGTGCAATAGGGGGGCTATTCGCATCAATTAGTACCTTTGGAGGAGATGCTAGCTTAGCAGGAATTGGTGCGAGCATGGATCATCTATTATTGTGGGGTGTTGGGGGATTAGCCGCTTTTGCAGCATTAAATTCAATGCTGCCAGAATCTATGGAATTGGAGAATTATGAAAGAAGTAGACAGAAGTTAGCATTTTGGTTTGTTGTTGTAGGTGCAATAGGATCCACATTAATGTCTGTAATGACTCAGTTTGTTAATCAAGCAGTCGAAGAAACTGGATATTTAGCACCAGTTAAGACGTCACAAGACATTAGTGTAATGGTTGCAGTAATGTTTTATTTCTTTACTATTGGAACATTTATTGCTGCCCATCAGTTTATTTTAACACGTTCAAGAGGTCAACCAATTGGAATGAGTAAAGGTAAATCTTTTGGAGCAAGCCAATTTTCATTAATGTCTGGAACCTATACAATTAGAGGATTACTTGGTAAAGGGCTCTCATTAGATACTGAAATTTTAGTGAATGAAGAGATTCCAGAAGAAGAAATAGGTGAAACAAAGATAAGAGTTAGTGCAGGTTTACATGATACTGATGGAGTTGACATTACAGTTTCGACAGATACGGCAGACGATATTTTATGGGAACTCTCAGATTATTTAAAATCAAACGACATGAAGATTTTCGATGTCTTTAAACAATTAGATGAAGATTCTAGTATGACCTTAACTGCTTTTGAATTTAGAGAGGGATTAAACAAATTAGGATTAGCAAATTTACCTCCACATGAAGTTGACAGATTAGTTAGTGCATTAGATATTAATGGAGATGGAATGATAGATCTTCCAGAATTAGGACTAGCATTCACTAAAGATATGATGCCTGCAAAAATTATAGAATCCGAAAAAGTAGAAAAAGAAGTAGTTGACCTTTCTAAATTAAAGAAAGCAGATTTAGTTGAAATTGCTAAAGAAAGGGGTATTGATTCTAGTGGTACTAAAAAAGATATTTTAGAACGTCTAAATTCAGAAGAAGAATAAAATATTGATTAACATCAGTTAGTGATGTACAATCTCGATAGGTGATGGAATGAAAATAGGATTAGTAGGCAAACCAAATGTTGGCAAATCAACAATGTTTGCAGCATTAACACAAATAAATGTTGAAATCGCTAATTATCCATTTACAACTATAGATCCAAATGTGGGTATAACATTAATTCCTGCAAGACACAATTGTCCAATAAAATTTCTTAGGGAAAAATTTGAAAATACGGGCAGACAATCTGAGATGATTGAATGTACTCCTAGGACAGGGGCCTGTCAAGATCATGTAAGATTAATTCCAGTAACCCTTGTTGATGTGGCGGGATTAGTTCCAGGAGCCCATGAAGGTAAAGGCAGAGGCAATCAATTTTTAGCGGATCTTTCCCAATGTGACGCACTTATTCAGGTGATAGATGCTTCATGTTTAACTGATTTAGATGGGAATCCTATTGGAACAGGAGCTTGTGATCCAATTGAAGAACATGAATTTTTAATTTCTGAATTGGCATCTTGGATATTAAGTATTATCAATCAAGGTTGGGTTAGGGGAGTTAGAAGAGCACAGTCAGATGGAGATAAAGGATTAGCCTCATATTTGTATAATACTCTAAATGGTATTGGAGCTAAAGAAAACCAGATTAATTCAGGCTTTAATAAATTTAAATTAAATGAAGACACGACCAATCCATGGGATTGGGATGAAAATAAAAAACATAGATTAGCATTGAATTTAAGAGAGGAAATATTTCCATTATATGTTGCAGCAAATAAGGCAGATATAGCTACAAAATCTGATTTAAACAAATTAATAGAATATGTAAATAATAAAAATAGTGTAATATTCCCAACATCTGCAGATTCAGAATTAGCATTAAGAAGAGCAAATAATGCTAATTTAATCAAGTATGATTTCGGTTCTGATGATTTTATTATTACGGAAATAGGAAAGGAGAAATTATCAGAAAATCAAATTAATGGTTTAGAAAAGATAAAGTCAACATTATCTGAAATTGGAGGAACAGGATTTACAAAATTAATTGATAAAATTATTTTTGAAAGCTTGGAAAAGATAGTAGTTTATCCCGTTCAAGATGAAAATAAATGGACTGATGGAGAGGGTAAGATTTTACCAGATGCATTATTGGTGGATAAAGGAACTACAGCAAAAGGCTTAGCTTATGAAGTCCACACTGATTTAGGAGATGGATTTATTAAAGCGGTAGATGGAAAAACATCTAGAATAATTGGTTCAGAACATGAATTAAATGATGGAGACGTAATCAAAATACATTCTAAAACATAATAACATAGAAGGTAAATAGTTACAAAGTACGACTAATCTCAGTATTTCGGGGGAGTGTACATGTATGGTCAAAAAAGAAAATTTTCCCTTAAATTAATTAAACCAAAATACCATACATCTGTTGCATTTTGTGGTTTTTTTATTTCTATATTTTCATTTGCATTATTTCTTTATTCAGGTAAAATTGAGAACCAATTGTTATCAAATATGTCATTTTTCGGTATTTTAACAGGTTTATTATTGGCATCAATGATTACAGATTCTGCTGGTAAATTTATTGTAGATGCTGCACGTCATGATGCTGCAAAAGTAGTATGGGTTGGATTGGTTATTCTTCCAGCATTACTATTTTTTATTGTAGCACTTTTGAATTTATTAATTGAAGGAACAAGTACTTCTGCTGGAGAAGATTTAGATGAATTATTACTACATTTAGCATTATTTGGAACTATTTGGGCAGGAGGAGTAGACATAATTTCAACACTATGGATCTTATTTAGTATGAGAGATATGTTTTCAGGAGGTAGAATGCCTGGAGTTTCTTCTGCAGAAGAAGAATTTAGATTACAACTTCTAAAATCTGGAATGATTAGAGGATCAAGGGTAAAAATGTCTATGTTTAATAGTACAATTTCAGAAGAAGAATTATCAAAATGGTTTTTATTCAAAAGAGTAAATTCGATTAAATTATTATTAACAGCAGGATTATTGGCTGAAGTACTTGTTTTGGTTGTTACTATTTCAGGAGCAGATACTATACTTTTAGGATTTACAGCAGCAGTACTTACTTTACAACAATTAACAATGGTTGTTACAGGAGAATAATTAATGCCCGTCTGGACGTTTATATTCAGGTGTAACTTCATTCATTTTAGCAGAATATGTTGCTTTTGAAATTAAAAGAAATACTGGCAAAGTTAAGGTAACTAATATTAAAATCCCAAGCATTACCCAATTCCATATCTCTACATCCATCAAAAAGAAATACCAAGCATTCCAAAGAATTACAACCCAAAAGAATGGTGCCCACCTTCTTGAAACAAGATTCATTCTTGCATTTGCAACTTCATTAGAAAATAGATTAACAGCATCTTCTTTACTAATTAGCCCCATCTTTACTCCGCAATCTGCACAAACATCTTTCCTAGGCCCGTTACCATGAATGAAATTCATTCTACCCCCAGTGAATCCACAATGTCTGCATGTAGGCATCTCTCTCAACCCCTCCTATGCGATACACTTCTTCAATCTCGCTATCAAATTAACATTTTAAGAAGTTTTTAAAAATCTCTCCTCTTTTTTCACTCTCTTCAGATTCGGGGTGGAATTGTACTCCAAAAATAGGATATTTTTCATGTTCAATAGCCATTATTGAATTTTCAACCTCTTTTAATTTAGCAACAACCTTTAGTCCATTTTTATTTTTATTTGGTTTAATCAATGTCAAACTATGATACCTAGTCATTTTATTATTTGATTTGATTAATGTTGAATTAATATTTTCAATGATATGAACTTCACCATGAATAGCACCTGTAGGTGTTTTACATAGGTCCCAACCTGCAGCTAATCCTATTGCTTGGTGCCCCAAACAGATACCTAATAGAGGAGGGCAATTTCCATTTAATGCATTTGAGGCAATTTCCATTGTAAGATTTGAAGTTTTTGGTGTCCCTGGGCCAGGACCAATTATTATATGTGAGGGAGCTAATTGTTCAATTATGTCCTCAAATTCTGGACTATTTTCTCTTCCAGGAATAATACATACATTAGCACCATTAAGTGCTAAGTCATTTACAATATTCCAGGAAAAAGAATCTAAATTATCAATGAAAGCAACATTTTTTTTTGAATTTATTTTTTCTGGCCAAATAGATACTTTACCAATATTTTTTTCGGGAATATTATTTTTATTCGTATTAATTATGTAGTTAGATAAAGACTTACTAGGGTAATTATTTTTATTTTCAGTATTCAACCAACCAGTTATTTTTCTTAGTGCAGCAGCCTTTAATTTTGCTTCTTCCACTTCATTTTTTGGATTTGAACCAATTACTAAACCCCCTCCTGCTTGAATAACTCCCTCCCATTGAGAATTAATTTTATGTGCTTCAAGAGTACGAATTAGGATATTTAATGAAAGAGAATTATTTTTGTGATTTATTATCCCCATTGATCCAGTCCAAAAAGAACGAGGTTCACCTTCTAGTTGATCAATTGCAGCAATAGTCACAGTTTTTGGGCAACCACTAATGCTTCCTCCAGGAAACATAGATTCTAAAGCATCCCAAGCATTATATTTCTCAGAGAGTGTTCCTTTGATATCACTTACAAGATGATGTACTTGAGCATAAGATTCAACTTGAAATTTTTCACGATATACACTTCCTAATTTGCAAAATTTTGTCATATCATTGCGTTCCAAATCAACCAACATTAAATGCTCTGCACGCTCTTTTGGACAACTAATTAAATCATTAATAAAATTCAAATCTTTTTCTTTTGTGTTTCCTCTTTGTTTTGTTCCTTTGATGGGAGATGTTGAAAAATAAACACCATCTCCTTGAATTAATATTTCTGGGCTAGATGAACAAATACTAAAATTTAAATCGTGAGAATACAAATAACAAGACCAAGGTGCTGGATTTTGCTTAGCTAATCTTAATTGAATAGTCCACGGGTTTTCATTTAATGGACCTCTCCATTTCCTACCAAAATTTAATTGATACAACTCACCTTCTTTTATTGAATTTTGAACTCTTATTACATTTTTTTCATGCTCTAAATCTGTAAAATTAGATTTCTCATTAGGATTATTCATCGGTTTGCTTTTTGGCCAATTTGGAATTAAATTATTAATATCAGAAATAGAATTAATAAGTTTAAAAGTTTCTTTTACCCAAGGATCATTAATATCTCCTCCGATTTCAAGAAAACCATTTTCTCTCTCATGAATAATCCATCTTTCCATTGAAAAAAGAACTCCTAATAATGAATTTTCTTTTGGGGGGTTAATTAGACGTAAAGGTTGCGTCCATTGACATAAATCATATGCAAATGCCCCACAAATTGTGCCAGGGGCGTAATCATTATCTGGAAGAAATTGTTCTAATTTAGAAAGGCTTTTTGAAAGAGAAACCCCGTTTATTTTTTGAATGAAACTCCATTTATTTTCCTCCCATTTTTCAACTTCCCAAGTTAAATTTGATGAATTTGTTTCTAGCTGTATTATGCCATTAAGAGGATCAATGGGTTCATTATTCGGGGGTAAACTTTCTTTAGAAGGTTGCCTAGCTTTGAAACGAAATTTTGAAGGCCCAATGATAATGCTTCGAGTTGATTTTTTTGTTAAAGGTCCACCAGAATGAAATAGTAATTCGTCATGCCCTCCATATTCATTTGTTTTTCCAATTAAATCGTTAATTCTTAATATTTCCATTAATCCAAGAATTATTGAATCATTATCTGAACAAGGTATTCTATTTATTGTGTTCATATCTCATCAACATCTTTAATTTCTGTCCATTTTTCTTTCATTAATTTTGAGAATATAGATTTAACATTATCAAATAAAATGGAATTTGAAAATTGAAACTTCCTATTATCTATTGAATTTATTCTAGTTACTCCAAGTCCAGTTCCAACCATAATTGCGTCACTAGAACGTAGAATTAATTCACTTGTTATTTTTCCAAAAGAGAGCGGGATCCCATTTTTTCTAAGATGTGACTTTATCAATTCAATAGTTATTGACCTAATTGACCCATATTCTTCAGAAGAAACCCACGCAGTACCATCTTTATCTAAAATTATTAAAGTTGCTCTATCTCCATCAATCACAGCATCTCCATTTACAAGTAATGCTGCATTACCACCATTTTCTTTAGCAATTTTAAATGCATTTCTATATGGTAAATGGTCACCGAATTTAACCCCCTTATTTTCTTTAATATCACTTGGAGCATTTACAGTAATTGCGTCAATCAATTTACATTTTATATTGTATTCATTTGAACGCGCAGTGATTAAAAAATTATTATTTTCCATCAACTTAATTGTAACTAACCCTGGAGGTTTGTGGAGTTCATTTGAATATTCATATTTCTCAAGTATTAAATTTTCAATTTTCAATTGTTTTTTAATTTTTAATTTTAAATCATCGTCATATGCAATGCCAGCAATTTTAGCTTGTTTTTCAAGTCTTTCTAAGTGCTCTTTTACAGCAAAAAACCTTTTTTTACCATCCCAACCAAGTGTGGTAAAAACAGACTTATTTTCCGAATTCATAGATTTCACAATAATTCATCAAGGAAAGAAGTATCAACATTAGACCCACTAGGGTTTTCATTTAAGTCAGACACTAATTGGTTAACATTTGTATTTGTTGTTTGTGTTTGTTGTGAATATTGTTGTTGTACTGGTTGTTGTGAATATTGTTGTTGTACTGGTTGCTGTTGTACAGGTTGCTGTTGTACAGGTTGCTGTTGTACAGGTTGCTGTTGTACAGGTTGCTGTTGTACAGGTTGCTGTTGTACAG
>CATFLP010000090.1 GCA_949514915.1 Methanobacteriota archaeon
AGACACTCAATCATTTGTTCAAGTGCTAGATCATGAACATCTTCGAAATTTTTTTTGTATACTACAAGTATCTTGGAATTCATAATCTTCAAACAACCCTAGACACTTAACTATAAGATAATTTCATTCTTTTAAAACTAATAACAAAGAAGCAGAATTTATACAATATCTTAGACCACTAGGCTTAGGTCCATCATTGAAAACATGTCCTAAGTGAGAATCACATTTTTTACATTTAACTTCAATTCTTGTCATTCCAAAACTTTTGTCAATAATCTTAGAAATATAATCATCTGAAATTGGATTTGAAAAGCTAGGCCAACCAGAACCGGAATCAAATTTTGAATCTGATGAGAATAGTGGAATATCACAACAAATACAATGATACGTCCCTCGGTCTTTACAGTCCCAGTATTTGTTTTTGAATGGTGGCTCTGTACCACATTGGCGACAAATACGGTATTGCTCATCAGTTAATTTTTCAGCCCATTCATCTTTCATTAAATCACCTCTAAAATAGATAATGCATCAATGAAAAACATGCCACTAAATGCAAATAAGGCAATACCACTAAATTGTAATAATCTCTTATATCCATTAGTGTTTAGGAAATTTTTTGATCTATCAACTAATATTGCAATAATCATTTTTAATAATATAAACGCAGCAAAAAATCCGCCAATAAACAAAAATGGATATGTTTTATTTGTCGAATACGCATCTAATAAAAAGGGTGCACCAATTAATCCCCAATATAGGTACATATTTGGATTTGTTAAGTTTGTGATGATTCCTTTTTTTAATGAATGGGATATTTTCGGAGTATCGTCAAATTTGATTTTTGATTTTTTAAAGCAATCTATTCCAAGCCAAATTAAAATAATAGATCCTAAGAATCCAATAATTGCTTGAGCAATCACATTAATTGTTAGTAATTCGTATAAGATGACGCTTAGTAAGATTACTGGCCCATCAGTGATTAATGGAACTAATGCTACTTTTAAGCCAGATTTCCAGTTATGAATCATTGTTTCTGAAATTACAACGGCCATCAATGGTCCTGGTTTAACTCCCTCAATAATGCCGAGTGTAATCGCTGCAATAATTAATGCAGATGCACTAGTCAGTTCCACAATTTTTGCTGTTACTCTAAAGCATTTGATTTCTGCGGTTTAATGGTTAAACTATCTGTAATGTATTTAGACATGCAAAATAAGCGTAGAGGCATGGATATAGAAACTGCAGCAAATTTTGGTGAAATGTTAGGGGGGTTAGCAATATTATTCACGCTTATTTTTGGTGCCCGTCAAATAAAGCAATGGAATGAAACTGTAAAAATTAATTCGGCAAGGGATGTGGCAAACCATCTTTCATCACCCTCAATACAATATGCCATTGTTCTATTAGTCAATGTAATTGGAGATGATATGACTTTTGAGGACTATGAGTCTTTATCTCGTAAAGACAAGGATTCAATAAATGCTTTTTTGTTTGGGCTTAATACTCATGGGATCTTAGTTGCTAAAGGAATACTTTCTCTAGAATTAGTTTCATTATTTTATCAACAATTTACAATCGGTTTATCTAAACGCCTAAGGAGGCTTGTTGAACTTGTATCTATAAATGCGAAAAATAAAATGGGTGTTGAAAAAGTAGAAAAAATGGATCCATTGCAATATATGATTTGGCTTCTTGATAAAATGGATGATTTACCCTTATTTAAGGCGCCAGAATAGATTTTTGAGAGTGGGATTCTTATTTACGCAATGCATATCTATAATGGTTTTATGCGACAATCATGCGTGTAACTGGTAATTACGGAACATTTACAGAAGAAATTTGGATGGAAACTAAAGAAAGGTATCAAATAGAGCCTATTACAAATAAGGTTCAAGAAATAATTCAAAGAAGTGGGATCATTGATGGGATTGTTTTGGTAAATCCAATGCATATTACAGCTAGTGTTTATGTTAATGATTTGGAGTATGGTTTGCATGATGATATTATGTCTACTTTGGAAAGATTAGCTCCATATTATGGCCCCAATGGAAGAGGTGGCCCTGAATATTTACACCATCGAACAGGAGAAGATAATGGAGATGCACATTTGAGAAGACAATTATTAGGTCATCAGGTTACAATGCCAATTTCGAAAGGAAGACTTCATCTTGGCCCTTGGGAACAGATACATTATGCTGAATTTGATGGGAGAAGGAGAAAAAGAATA
>CATFLP010000091.1 GCA_949514915.1 Methanobacteriota archaeon
CGTGCATTGTCAAAAGAAAGTCAAGAACTTAAGAAGAAAATTGGATTAGTTTTACAAGACTTTGGAGGTAAAAAGAAAAATACTCAAAAGAAATTAAGACAAAAAAGTAGAAACATGTCGTCTTTAGGTTTAGAGGGCGACTCAATAATTTATACTGGCGAAAGGCCGAAAAATAATGATGGTCCTAAGAGAAAACCTAAGGGGACACCACCATCTAGAAAAAGAGATTCAAGTAATAATGATGATGATAATTTTGATATCGAAAGTTTCCTTGATAGTAAAAGAAGAAGATAACTTATTTTTAAATCTCAGTCCATTTAGGTTGAGCATATGCATTATCTTTTGATTCCCAGCAATATTTAATTTTACAAAAACTTTCTTTTAATATTCTTGCCCTTTCTCTAACTTCAGATTCTTTTCCTCCAAGAGATGCTAGATGGATTAATTCTGCAACTTCATCCATTTCATCGGCACCCATTCCTAATCTAGTCATTTCAGGAGTTCCTAATCTAATTCCTGATGGTTTTACTGCTGATGTATCGCCAGGCAGCATATTTTTATTCATGACTAATCCTTGGGCCTCTGCTCTTTTTGAAACATCTGCACCGCCACCTCTCTCGGTTACATCAACTAAGACAGTATGACTTTCAGTAAATCCATGATCCGCAGCAAAAACTTTCATCCCTCGATTCCATAAACCTTCAGCAAGTTTTTTGGCATTTGAAATGATATCTTTTGCATAGTCTTCTTGGAATTCTAAAGCTTCTGCCAAACTAACTCCAAAAGCAGCTACTTTGTGTAAGTGGTGATTTGAATGAACTCCGGGAAATACTCTGCTTCTGATCGTTTTATGCAAACTTTTGCCATTAGGTAATTCCACATCATGATTTCCAATTATAACTCCATGCTGAGGCCCAGGGAATGTTTTATGAGTTGATGCAGTAATCAAATCCATTCCATCTCTAAGAGGATCTTGAAATTGTTTTCCAGCAATTAGTCCTAAAACGTGAGCACCATCATACATTGTACTTGCACCGACTTCTTTTGCTGCTTCTACAATTGGTTTCAAGTCATTAGGAAATAAGTATACAGATTGCCCTACATAGCAGATTCTAGGTTTTTCCTCAAGAATTGCTTTTACTGCTAAATCTGTATCAATAGACATTGTTTCATGAATTGAGGGATATGTGATTGTAGTGAGTCCTCTTAGTCCTGCTGCACCAAATCTTTGTGTTGAAATATGGGCACCTGCCGCTAGTTCAGGTGCCATGAATTTATCTCCTGGTGAAGCTAATGAAAATAAAGCAGAAATATTTGCAGCAGTGCCTGAAATAGGCCTTACATCCGCAAATTCAGAATTAAATAACTTCTTTGCTAATTCTTCTGTATGTACTTCAATAGGATCATAATCTTCGTTACCTTCATAATATCTTGAACCAGGAAGGCCCTCGGCATATCTGTTGTGTAAATCAGTACTAAACATGTCCATTGCTGCTCTGGAAACTAGATTTTCACTAGCAATAAGAGGTATGCTTGCTTCAAACCTTGAATGATGTTGCTCAATTTGTTCTCTAAAAAACCCTAAACTTTCTCTTCCATTTGATTTGGAATCAGGTATTTTTCTTGGTGCTGGAAATTCGTTATTTGTATCAGACACATTACTTGCTTGTTAAATCGGATTATAGTAATACTGAATAAACTATTGAGGTACTTCCTACTCGGATGTGCGATGCCAATCATTAGTTCTGATGAAAATGAGTATTCTCCTAGACTTGCTAATGAATTAATTCAAAGATTTAATTGGGAGTTTGGATTATATTTAGATACTGAAAATTCTGCTGAACCATCATGGTTAGTTTCTACTTCTGCCTTTAACCGGTGGTTTGAGTTATTACAAGAGAATCTCGAATTAAATTTAGGTAGAAGGCTTGCTCATGCAGCAGCAGATAGTGAGGAATTTAGATTGCAAAGTGTTCAACGACCCTCTGGGTTATTTGGCATAAATAAGAAATCATTAAATTTGATAAATAATGATTGGAGGATAAGAGGTTTAGGTACACTAAAGGTACCATCAAAGCCGTTTAAATTATCCAAATTAGATGTGGAAGTACATGGTAGGCTTCAATCTAGTTTTTCTTCAGGCTTAGCTAATGCTGCCTGGGAATGGATTGTAAAAAGTAGGCATAGATTCAGATGGGAAGACAGAGGAAAGGATATAGCAATTGTACATTTAGAAGAAGATGATATTGATGTTGCAAATCCGAAAAAAATCACGCCTCTTTGGAACTTATCTCCAACTGAAATTTCACACATCCAAAAAAACCCACTATCAAAACCATTTGAATTGCCTTTTGGTGGATGGGACCTTATGGGCGAGAGACATGTAATGTTGCATCAAGATTTCATTCTCCGCTTTGTCAAAAATGTTACTACATATGCTTCGGAATGTGCAGAAGTTGGAGAAATTGTTGATTGGTCAGTATTTGGTATTTCAGAAATTGAATCTAAAGTTTGGAATGCTATAGCAAAATCATCTTGTGATTTATTTAGAGAAGGAGGTGAATTATTCATGGTTGCAGAACCTGAGCATTGGGTTGATGCGAGCCAAACAGAATTAGTAGATCATGGATTAGGTGCTGTTAAATCTTCAAAAGGAATTGATAATCATGGAGGGGTAGAATTAGAATTTTCTAGTATCTTTCACCCCGCAATAGTGACGGGAGTTTTATTGGGTTGTTGGTCTAGATCAGAAGGTAGAGATGCAAAAGCAAGATGGAATAAGTCAAATAGCCAATTATCTCTTGTAATTTGCTCAAAATCAGTGATTGCAAGCGATTAAATCTAAAAAATCGAATGCCCAAAAGCCCTCAATCTTTATTTCACTAAAAAGGTTCGAGTTGATAGTCCGAAGGACTAAGTGGTGTAAAAAATGGTCCTGTCACACAATCAAATGGCTTATGTTGCTATAGTTGCAACAATGATTTTCGGCTCATTATTTGTTGGTGTTTCAGGAATAATGGATACAACAGTTCGCTACGAAGATGCTGGAGGAGATGTAATTGACGATCAAGATGTAACTCAAACTATCAAGGATTCAGACGATGATGGATTATCTGATCAAATAGAAAAAACTCAGTACGGAACAAATCCAGCACTTTGGGATACTGACAGAGATGGGTTATCTGATGGTTGGGAAGTGTTGAATGGATTAGACCCTAATGATCCTGGTGATGCAGGTGTAGATGATACAGCAAGCCAAGATACTGTAGATTCAGATTGTACTGATGAAGATATTAGTTTTTCTTCAGAAGTTTCAAATGAGCAAAAAACCGCAATAGTAAACGGTATTGAGATAACATATAATGTCACATATTTGACATATACTCTCCCCAATGGAATTGAAAAAACAATTGAAGAACCTGAACCATGGGTGCCTAAAAATGGAATTTACGAATTAGATGATGGAAAGTTTATCATTACTGGTACAACAATTGTTTATTGCTCAGGAACAGCATTACCTGATGATGGAGGAAGTCCTGAAAACGGACCAACGGGAGATCCTGATAAAGACGGACTTACAAACGCAGAAGAAGCTGAATTAGGCACAAATCCAAATTTAAGGGATACCGATGCAGATGGTCTTGGAGATAAATGGGAAGCCGACCACAGAATTACAAAGGAAGTGCCTGGAGCTACTGGAGTTGTTGTGGAATTATTTAATCCATTAGATGGCAATTGGGGATGTGAATTACTTACAGAATCAAGAGAAGATGAAGTAGATGAGTTACTTTCAGAAACAGGACCATTATTCCAGTTTGCAGAAGAATTCGGAAGAGATTTCAATGGTCGTTATAGTTGTGATGCAGTATTAGATATTGATTTAGATGGGTCTGATGGATTAATTAATTTCTTGGAAGAAAAGTTTGGAACTAGTCCATTAGATTCCGACAGTGATAATGACTTGTTGTCAGATAATGAAGAAACAAGATACGGAGTCATTAGTTGGAATAGATGGTGTGGTAAATCATCAGAAACAAAAGATAGAGCAGCGCCATTCACTCATGTTTCAGAAAATAGTATTGATTGGTTTTTAGAAGACATGGATGGAGATGGTCATTTGAATGGTCCATCAGATTGGGATACTGATGGCGATGGAATGCCAGATGGATTTGAACATTGTTTTGCTAGTGCTTTAGACCATCCTAGTGATCCTGAATCAACAAACCTCCTAGATCCTGCTGATGGTTCAGATGCATACTATGATTGGGATTCTGATGAATTAAGCAATTATGAGGAATTTGAAACCGCATTACTTCTTGGTGATGAGAATTTCACAAGCCCTTGGTTAGTAGATACTGATGGTGATGAAATGCCTGACGGCTGGGAAAAGGAGAATGGATTGCATCCTGCATGGGCGGGAGATAAAAATCTAGATCCTGATTTAGATGGATGGGACCAAGACGGTGATGGAGCAGTTACATATTCTGATTTAATATATACAACAACAGTAACTGAGATTGGTGTTGAATTAGGCCAACAGGTTTCAAAGAATGAAGAAGTTGCTAGAGGGTTGTATACTCTACCTGGAGGAGTTCCAGGTACAGCGAAATTATATTCTCCAGTTGATGGTTTTGTTTACCAAATATTAGTTACTACTGGAGATCCTACAGATGTAAATAAACCCGCTTCAGTAATTGATTCAAGGCAAGATGTATGGATGGTTATCGTAGAATCACATGAAAGATTTACAAATATTGATGAATACAATGCTAAATTTATGGATGGTGATGGTGAAGTAGATACCAGATCTACAAAACCAAATGATTGGGATACTGATGGTGATTTACTTGCTGATGGTATTGAAGTACATGGTTGGTATATTGAAGTCGTAATAGCCTCAGAGAAAGATGGAACAAAAGAAAGATTAGTTACAAGTGACCCTGGATTACAAGATACAGATAAAGATGGATTAGATGATTTTAGTGAATTTAACTATGCAAGTAATGGTTGTAAATCAGGTTCTAATGCATCTAATTCAGATACTGATGGTGATGGACTTGACGATTACTTTGAAGCTGTAAATGGCCATCCAGATATTTATGGGAATGGCACTTATTTCACTTCACCTTGTATGTTTGATACAGACAATGACCAACTTAGAGACGGTGAAGAAGTTAGTTTGGGTGAAGACGGATTTGTTACAAATGCTAGTAACAGAGACACAGATAATGATGGTCTGAAAGATGGTGCTGAGTATTATACTCCAAGACCATTCCATGGAATTCTTGAACATACAGATCCTTTGAATAATGACACAGATGGAGATGAAATGTTAGATGGATGGGAAATGCAAGTATATTCTGCTGAAGAAAATACAAATTCACATAGCCTGTGGATTTCTAAGGATTTATGGGATGACCCTCAGTGTACTGTTGGGATTAATGAGCCCTCTAATAAGTGTTCTAGGGAACCTGGTGCATATTTATGGGCGAATTTCGATGCTAAAGAGGGTGATGAAAAAACAGGTTTTCCAAGTTCTCCAACTTATGAATTATGGGAAATAAATATCACTAATTTTAATATTCCAAACAATGATTTATGTGATTGTAGAGGAAGGTGGGCTCTGAATCCTATGTTTGGTTCTTTAGCAGACTCATTCTATGATGTAGATAATGATACTTTGATGAATTCTGTGGAAGGGCCAGATAGGTGGGACACAAACCCTGTTGTCAAAGACACAGATGGAGATGGATTGCCAGACGGTTGGGAAGTAGAGTATAGTATGCAGGCAATGGAATTAGGATTAGTAGATAATGCAACCTTAGGTTCTTTTGGAGCAAGAGGTGTATTGGATCCTGCATTAATTGATAGTAATAATAATGGAATTAAGGATGGAGATGAAGATATTGATAACGATGGGTTAAATCGTACTAGTTTACTAAACAAATATTGCCCTGGGTGGGATAATAGTCAGAATAGTGAATGTCATATTGATCCAACTCAAGTTTCAGGTAATTATCCTGGTAAGAAATTTTACGATGATTTGGAAAATTATACAAATTATGAGGAATATGTCAATGGAACAAATCCTATTTTAAATGATACAGATGGAGATGGTTGGGAAGACGGACCAGAAGTATTCTACCAAGATCATGATGACGATGGTATGGCAACAGGTTGGGAATACCACTTTGATTACAATCCATTTAATGAAGCAGATAAAAATGGTGATGAGGACTTTGATGGCCATCGAAATTGGTGTGAGTTTAAATGGGATACTAATCCGAGAGACGCGTTAAGTTTCCCTGGACAGGGCCAATTATGCTAGATTTTTGATTACACATAAGCATCGAACATTCAATAAGCACTTCTAATACGAGAACTTTGTGCAGAGAGTTGGATTAAGGCTTTATTTTGTTGGATTTATTCTAATTTGCTCACTTTTTGTAATTAATTTAGATTCCGTTAATGCTGAACAAAATTCGAATAATGAGTTTTATTTGTTAGATGAACAAGGTCAGATATTAAACATAGATGAGTTTGAATATATTACGGGAGTTTCATCACATGAAGTGCCATTATTTTCATATAGGATTGAAGGTTATGATTCATTAGGAAATTATTTTTTTGGAACTGCACAAACATCGATGTCTGAATCACTTATTCAAATAGGTCAAGAAGATTTGTGGCAATGGAAGATTCCAGTCTCCTTTAGTGGAGATTGTAGTTGTAAAATTCATATTTACCAATTAGATTATAATTCAGAAATTTTAGAAGAAGAAACTTTGATGATGTGGTTAAAATCAGACGATGATGTTCAAATTCAGTGGTCTTATCCAATAATACATCAGTCATTATCAGAAAAAGGAACTTGGGCACCTGGAGCTAGTTTACATTTTAGTTCCGAATTAGATCTTTATGCTGATGTCTATTATCCTTCTGAAAATCAAGCAATAAATGAAAGTATTGACATGGATATTTCTGTATATATTGGCGAGGTTGCCGAGGTGTCTGAGACAGGATTAACTGTAAATAACCCATTTGTTTTAATAGAACATACAGAATTAGATACAAGACATTATAAATTACGTTTTTCAATGAATCTTGAAAATTATTCTGAAGGTGCATATTCGTTAAATTTTTATTCAGAAAAATATTCTCGCTGGAATATTGGTTATTTTTTTGAAATAGACAAAACAAAACCAATTCCTATTATTGAAGCTAATGATTTTGTTTATGAAAGTTTAGAATGGGTATATGTAAATGCCACAAATTCCTTTGATCCACCTTCTTCACTTGATATCTTTCATCAAGAATGGTGGGAAGACCTCCCTACTATTGAAAACGTTTCTTTTGAGTGGATTATTGAAGAACCTGATGGTACAATCAGTGTTCCTAATGAAAATATGATGGTTAGTCCAACACAATTGAGGTTTTTACCAATAACTAATGGTGAGTATATTTTTACTTTAATAGTCACAGATAATGCAGGTAATAAAAATCAAACCTCGCAATCAATTATTGTTGAAAACGTAATTCCAGTTAGTCTGATTTCTGATTCGAACAATGAATTAATTGATAATCCAATATTTAATTACAATCGTACTGATGCTGAAAAATTGGTATTTTGTGCCGATTTATCTACAGATTCCACAAATGAAATTGCTGATTTACAATTTGGATGGTATCTCGATGGAGTACTTTATTCAAGTAGCAATGTTACTGAAATTAATGTTGCTGATTTAGGTTCAAATATTGAATTAGAATTGATAGTAAAAGATTCAGATGGAGCCTCAGATAATATTTCAATTACTCTTAATCAAATGGATTATTCAAATGAAAATTCTCAAAAACTTAAAAATTCAAATATCAATTTTTTCAATGGATTAAATTTAGTACTTTTAACAGCATTTATTTGTGTTCTTATTCTATTATTTGTGAAAAAGAAATCCACAGAAGAAAATCCTTTACCAAAATGGTCAAAATATAATAAAAAGCAATAACTCTTTTTCTAGGTAACAACTCGGGGTTGCATGGCATTCGGTAATACCGCAGAACTGTTAGGCGCTAAGCCTTCACCAATTAGTAAGTCTGAGTATCGTAATCGTCAAGAAAAATTATACTCACAATTAAATGATAAATCTGCACTAATTATTTGTTCTTCATCTGCAAAGATTAGAAGTAATGATGTACATCATCCATATAGAACAAATAGTGATTTACTTTATTTGACGGGTTGGAGTGAACCTGATTCAGTATTGCTTGCAATAAAAAAAGACGGCAAATGGAACAGTCATTTATTTCTTCAACCGAGAAATACAGAATTGGAGATTTGGGAAGGAAGAAGACCTGGTGTTGAAGGTGCTTTAGAAGGATGGGCTATCGATACTGCATCTTCAATTGAAGAGATTGAGAGTGTATTAATTAAGGAATTAGAAAATACAGAAGTTGTATATCATTCAGTTGGCTTTAATTCAATTGTAGATTCTGTTGTTGAAAAAGCAATTAATTCGAAAACTAGAGCAAGGCAGCAAATAGGAGAAGGACCTACACAAAGAATAGATCCTTCTGGTTTAGTAGCAGAATTAAGATTAATAAAATCAGAAGCAGAGATTGAATTAATGAGATACTCAGCTGAAATATCTTCTTTAGCACATATAGAGGCAATGAAAAATGGATATGCAGGAATTGGAGAATGGCAGATACAAGGAATTATTGAAGGATGCTTTAGGTACTTAGGAGCAAGTAATTGGGCATATCCTAGTATCGTAGGTTGTGGAGAAAATGCAACTATTTTACATTACCATGCTAATAACCAAAAATGTAAGGATGGAGATGTAGTATTGATTGATGCTGGTTCTGAATACGAAGGTTATGCAGCAGATATTACTCGTTCATGGCCAGTTAATGGTAAATTTACAGAATCCCAAAAGAAAATTTACAATTTAGTATTGAAGTCACAATTAGCAGCAATTGATGCGTGTGTAGTTGGAAATGAATATATTGAGATACATAAAGCTGCAAGTAAAGTATTGGCAGAAGGACTAGTGGATTTGGGAATAATTAATTGTAGTCCAGAAGAAGCATTAGAGAATGGAGAATTGAAAAAATATTTCATGCATGGTACAGGACATTGGATTGGTTTAGATGTTCATGATGTTGGAATTTACAAACCTGAGGGGAAGCCTCGAAAGTTTGAGCCTGGAATGGTCATTACAATAGAACCAGGATTGTATTTTGGAGATTGGAGGCCTGATTTAAACGATTTAGATCCTCAATGGGCAGGCATTGGAATCAGAATTGAGGATGATGTTTTGATTACTGAAAACGGCCCAGACGTTCTATCTTCAAGATGTCCAAAGAATTTGGATGAGATTGAAAGTTTGATTGGTAGTTCTTAGTTTCTAATTCAATAATAGAAAGAACATTATTGTAATCACAAGTTGGTTTTCCAACATCTAGTGAACTAATTGTGACTCCTCCACTATTATTTTCGTAATATACTATCCATGATGCTACTTCTATTCTTTGACTTCCTCCTCCATCATCATTAACAGGTTGGTAATCTACTCCGTTGTACAGTCCCTGATATTGAATATTATTGGGGCCGCCAGAAGTATCAATCCAAGATGTCATGTCATACCTCCATTGTTTCACATCCATTCCAGGGCACCATCCTGCTCTAGCAAATGGCCATGAACCTAGTTGATTAGATACTGTACCTTCTGTTACTTCTTTCATGCAACCTTCACCATCCAAAGTTCTCGAAGCATTTCCAGCATGAGGGAAATCTTGTTGAGTATCAAAACCATTCATTAAGAATCTATGTTCACTATTACAAAATTCTGCACAATTAGCAGCATCATCATTGAAACCATGTCCTGTAATTAATGCAACAATTTCTGATTTAACAATGCCTTGAGGAATTGTTAAATTATGCTGTCTTTTGTAGACTTGTTCATTATTATAATCTCCTCTAAATGCTCCACCTCCAAAGAGGTATTCTCCTGAAACCGGCCTTAATCCGTCATCATTCCAATTTGAAAGTAATGCAATTAATTTCAGACCACCTTTATTTGCTCCTGAAAATTTAAATTCATGAACTCCCCCCTCTTTAATCATAAAAAGAAATGGGGAAACATCAGTAACCCATTGCCCTTCACGTCCATATGTAGTAATATATCTTGAAAATTCAGTTCCACATGTTGAATGATTATCAACTTCATCACAAATTTTCAGATATTCTAGGTAATCCCATTCATGGCATCCTGCATCATTAGTTCCATCTCCATCGGAATCATATCTTGTTTTATGTTCATCACAGGAATGGTAAAAATAAAGTTCTAACGTATTAAATGTGGACATTACGCTTGAATTTGGAAATGTTGCATTAGAATAGCTATTGTATCCTGACCCCCATCCTCCATTATGCCACTGATCAAAAATTGTCACCTTGGTAATACCAGGATCTTGTTGACGTATTTCAACATCGAATTCATGAGAATACATTTGAGATTCATGTGCGAG
>CATFLP010000092.1 GCA_949514915.1 Methanobacteriota archaeon
GGATCAAGGTTGATTCCTGTAGGTAACTGAGAAGGTTCTACTGTAAAATAACTTAGATATTGAGGAGTTTGAATATCTGGAATTAGTGTTTCCATTGATTCACCATTCACTAAATTATACTCTAAAAGTCCGATATTAGTATGATTAGCAACATCAAATTCTACTACAGGGACCTCTGGTGCAATTCCAAATGTAATATTCACAGAAATTGTTCTTTGAACGGGTGAAGATATTGTTGCATTTAACATGTAAGTAATATTTCCACCAGAGGTATTAACCGGTGTTCCATAAATACGTCCATAATCTGTATCAAAATCCAACCCTTCTGGTAGTTCTGGATAAATTGACCAAGTTAAAAATTCATTATAATAGTTTGAATTTCCTCCATTATATGTGCTTCCCATTGCAAATAATTCGTTAAAACTATTATTTGCTGGTGACATATAAGATACTGTATGGTCTATATCTCCAAACATTCTGTATAATTTTGCATAGGATGTATGTGAAAAAATCTGACCTGAATTATATTCAGTAGCAGCTGTTTTTCCTCCCCATTGTTGACTATTAAACTCAGCAACAAAATATGGTAATCCAAAATTATCTAATCCTAAATCGTAAATATAATTGCTACCAGAACCACCTTTAGTTCCACTATAATATGTTTGGAACCCATCCGAATTTATTCCTAGGAAATGGAAATAATTTGGACTACTTTCAGTATCTACAAGTATATGTACTTCATCTTGATCATCAATTACTGTTTGTAATGAACCTGAAGTTTGAATACTTCCATATTGATTACAATTTTTCCAAACCGTATCTCCCAGATTATTCATTCTAATTGAACAAAGCCATCCTCTTTCTGAATTAGAAAATGTTGTTAAATTACCGTCGATATTTAATTCTCCTTGGTTATTATTAAATGGAGAAAATACTATTGAAATGCTTCCATCGCTATATTCTGCAATTGAAGGCATGATACTATTTAACCCAGGATAAGTTATGTTCTTAGCCCATTGCCATGAACCTGAAGGATCTAAATGAGCAATGAATGTATGATAATCAGAAGAACCAGCTATTTCTAATGCAGTACTTCCAAATCCTAGTCCGAATCTAAATTTACCAATAACTGTCGCTGAACCATCGGAATGAGAAATAACATCAGAACCACTAGCATCATTACATGTACCAATATTTGTTGTACTTGAAATCCATGAAACTGAACCTAAAGCATCAATTCTAGCAACATATGGCATATAATTACCAATACAGTTCAGTCCATAGTTTACTGTTAAACCTCCAAAGTTAATTGTGTTAGAAGAAGTAGTTCTAGCACTAAATGAAACTGTAACTAACCCGCTAGAGTCAACAGAAAGGCCTGAATCATATGTTGGTACGAAATTTCTGGAGTTTGATGGTGTTTGGGGTGAATCAGAATTTGTAACCCATAACAAATTACCATTACTATCATATTTTGCTACAAAAATATCTTGCGCATTATTTGATTCAAAATCAAAAGAAGGACTTTCTGAAAATCTAACATCACAATTAGATGAAGTCATTCCTTGATATTGTGTTAAGACATAAATATTATCTGAAGCGTCTATTTCTAAATCTATCACATAACCTAAACATAATCTAATTGTACGAACCCAGTCCCATTCTTTATCAATTCCTCTTTTTGCCACAAAGATATCATCAGAATCATGTGTTGGTAAAACTGGAACTCCGGGGAACATTTCCCCAGTAGAGGTTTGACCGAAATATGAACTTGCATGAATCATCGAACCATCCGAATTAAATGCAATTTGATTTCCTTTAAATCCATTAGAATCTTGAATATTATAGTCAGTTTTCATTGAAGGCAATTGTTCTAACCCAACCAACAATGGAGACTCATCCCAAATTTTTATGGATACGTTTAATTCGAATGGATCATTTATTGATGTAGTTGAAATTGTATATACAGTTCCTGTTAAATCTGTTTGTAATGGAATTCCTGTAATATCTCCTGTTGATGTATCAAAATTTAATCCCTCTGGTAATTGTGGAGAAATTGACATTGAAAGTGGCTTTAATCCAGTAAATGTTGCAAAATAACCATCATTTTGAGTATTAACCTCAAAAACCATATCTACAGTTTCATATTCCAATGTAGCTTGATCTAATGCATCACAAGTTCCATCTCCATCTGCATCTCCAGGCACATCATTTACATCAATAGATTGTGTGTATTTTCCAAGATAATGTACTTGATTCAAATACCAATTACCAGAACTTGCTGTTCCTAATCCCGTGAAAATATAAGGATCATCGGAATTATCAACAATTACTCTTATTGATTTAGCATGATGGCTATTCCAAGATGCTGTATGTTGTTTTACAATAGTAGATTCCCATGTAGATGACAACTCATTAAAACTAGTATAGTAAGCTGTACCATTTGCCATGTCAATCCATGCTAAATGTGCTTTATCGTTAGAATCAAGAATGAAAGATAATCCATTATTTGTTTGACTAGGTTTAGTTGTATTAAATTCATTCTGCCATCCTGTAACATTTTCTTTAAGATAATGTAATGTTCCATCATTCATGTAAAGTAAATGCCTAAATCCACTAGAATCTAAAAGTAATTGTGAATTAATTGACCATAGTAGACTGTTTGAATTAAACGCCCCATCGATCAATAATCCTTGAGACCAATCTGAATCTAATGGCTTCTCCCAACTTCTCAATCCTCCAGCGGGAGATGTTCCAATAAAGAATAGAGTACCATCGTTATCAAATGCAATTTGAGCATATCCTGAAGATGCATCATCAGGGTAATCTGATGTAGACCATGTGTCATTTTTGATATCATATACTTGGAATTCATCATTTGCAGTAAGATATATCATTCCATCTGGGGAAATAGCCATATCAGTAGGGTTAGCATTATATTGTGCCCATTCCCCTAAATTTGTATAAGTAGAAGATGTTAAAGAATTTTGATTTAATTCGAGTTGTATTAATGTTCCAGATTGTGCGATATATGTGTTATTATCGTAATGTGCTATCTCTGAAGTATGTCTGTGTTTAGAACTAGTGCTGTCAATGATAACCCAGCCAGGTGGTAAACCACCTATTCCATTATCATACGTATGTCTCCAAACTGATGGTTTATTGTGACGATTATTTCCAATTACGTGTAAAATCCCATTTTTGTCGAAGAACATGTTTGCACTGGCATGTACACCGCTCAGCCGATTTGCACTATTCATTGTTATGAAATCATGTCTCGGTTCACAAAGATCTTCCAAAATATCGCTCCACCCATCATCATCGTCATCATCATCAAATTTGTTACACAAATAATCTCCATCTGTATCCAAAGGTATTGATGATGAATCAATAGGATCTGTTTCACATGCAGTTTCATTAAGATCTGTCCAAGTATCACCATCATCATCAAGATCTTCGATCAGATTAGTGTTACAATCAACGACTAATGAATCTGGTTTCCCGTCATTATCTGTATCTAAATATGCACATGGATCCAAGATGAATTTATCATCAACATCTAATGATCCATCATTATCATCATCTGTATCCCAAAGATCAATCGTTCCATCATCATCAGTATCTTTAGGTTTTAACCAAATATCTGAAGCAGGCAAATTATTACCCATTGAATCTGTAGTTGAACCAACAGAGGTTGTACTTTCCTGAGCTAATTGACCATATGCGTTATATCCCCAACATCGTACTTGTCCATCTTCTCTAATTGCACAAGTTGAATAGTATCCAAGTGCTAATGATTCAACATTTCCACCAATATCTGTAATTATGAAATTATCACCAACTTCTGAAAGTGAATCACCAATTGTATCTGTAATTTCATTACCTAGTTGTCCATATGCCCCATAACCCCAACATCTTACTTTTCCATCTGAATTTATAGCACAAGAATGAGGA
>CATFLP010000093.1 GCA_949514915.1 Methanobacteriota archaeon
ATTACTTTGAAAATTAAATCTAAACGATTTAATCTTCTTTGCGGGATGCTGCGATTAAAGCCGCACCAAGTGCTGCAGTAATACCAACAACCAATCCAAATCCTGGAGTGGATTCTTCACCCTCTACTGTAGTATCATCATTTACTACTGGGTCTGTACCTCCAGTTGTGTTACCTGCAGGAGTTCCTACTGTGATTGTTAAACCACCAGCAGTATAATCTCCATCAGCAGAGAAACATCTGCTGGATTGATCTAAGTCGTCCCATGCATCACCAAATGACACATTAAGATCTCCAAAGAATACACAATCTCCAGATGCAACTTCTAATGTCCCAGTTAATTCAGTTACAGTGTATACTGTTTTATCAGCACATCCTGCAGATCCAGAAGCACACTTAGCAACCCAAGCAAAAGTTGATTGAGATGTTAATGCCATATTTGCTGCATCTTGATCATCTGCTGCTACTCCATTCACTTGTAATTCCCATGACCATTCATGAGGATGACCTGCTGGAACATCAGCAACTGCTACTAATGTTGCTCCTGCTGCATCCATACAATCTTGAGCTGTGGAAGAATTAGTCATTCCAGTACATGTAAATTCTGCTGCATCTACAGAAAATGTAACATCAAATGTCCAATCATCAGAACCATCGTCTAATTGTTCTGCAGAACATCCATCATCATCAACTTCTGCATCTGCTGCTGTACCTGTACATGTGTCTGCACAATCGTCAACACCATCTCCATCAGTATCTGTACCTTCTACACATCCTTGATCAACTGCACATCCATCATCATCAACTACTGTATCAGCTGGTGTATTTGCACATAGATCATTTGCATTAAGAACTCCGTCCTTATCATCATCATCTCTAGATGTATCATCTACACATTCTTGACTTTGTGAATATGTCGCTGTAAAAGAAAAGTTGTCATCAGCATGATATGAGAAATCAGAAGTTAAATCTCCTCCACCATCTCTTTCTACGCTAATTGCACACCATGAGGAACCGTCAACTACTGTAACTCCTGTTGGCCAATATGGTAAATCCATGTTGTCTCCTTCTCTATCGCCTAGAGGACCAAATGTCATTGCTAGGTTTCCATCAGTTAAGTCATCAGAATTCATTTCTAATGATAAATCAACTGAAACAGTAAATGATGTGTCATTTGCATCAGTTGTTCCTTCAAGGTTTGCTACTGAAGTAGAAATGTTCCATGGTACTTCAACATCAGAAGATGCTGCTCCTTGTGCACCACCAACACTCATGTCCCATACATGGGATCTGTGTGCTGCTTGTATTTCCTCTAAACTAGCCATTCCAAGGTTTGTTTCAAATTCAGCTGCGTCTCCAGCATCTACTGTATCATCTCCAGCAGAAGCCATAGATCTCATTTGTGCAGGATATTCCCACTCAAATTCAACTGTTATGGTCATTGCGTTTTCGTCTTCTCCTACGTGATCAACTGTAATAATCACATTGTGCATATCTTCTCCATGTGCTTCATCACCTGCTGCTGAGGCTACTGAAGCAAAGGTAGATGCACAAAGTAATATTGCAATTAATACGTTCAATATTGTTTTTCTGTTCATAATAGGCTCACCCCTATGCTGTAAACTCACGACCCTGATACTAGATATATAACCTCCGTAAGTACATTTTTTATGAAAAGTCTCCATGGAAGGGGTATGGAGAGGATGTTTGGTCAAAAAAATAGAGTTTGTTTATATTTCATTATTATTATTTTAATGTTGAATAATTTAACAATAATTTCAGCGGAAAATGGGGAAGATATTATTCCAAATTTGGAAAATACTCCTCTTGAAAATTTAACATTTACAACACCAAGTACCGATTTATCTAACTGGGAATTAGCTGTCTCTGTTTCGGAATCAGCAGAAAATATTACTAAATTAAAATTAGAAACTCAAATTTGTGTATATGATCCAATTTTGTGTCATGCTCCAGAAATTATTGAGATGACTAATTCAAATAATTCATGGAGTGGTTCGATCACAACGTTGGAAAAACACTCATATGTTAATTGGAGAATACATATTATTTACGAAGATGAGTCTGAAATTCTTATTCCTGAACGTTCTAATGGATATGCAAAAGTATGGAGTGGATGTTGGGAAATAATGGAAAACCAAACGATAATTTCTGGTGGAGAACTATGTGGAAACTCTGAGGAAGGAGATGTTAGCGGTTTTCCCCTCATTTCTGCTCTACTTTCATTAACTTTAGCAACAATCTTCATTAAGAAAAATCAATAATTAAGTTTGTAAAATTCAATCATTCGTGAAATAAAGTTTTTTGAACCTATGCCCCATGAATCTATAATTACTGAACATTTCATTGAATCTTTAGATAATTTAGAATCTGTAAATCCTGGTGCCATTAAATCACTTGGAACTAAAGGTAAGCTTAATTTTTCAGAATGAATTGAAATTTCTATTTGATTATTTTTTTTATTTATTAGTAAAAACTCTCCTAATGAAATCTTTTTCTTAGTAGACTTTATTTCAATTTTTTCTGATTTGAATAATCTAATAATTGCATTAAATAATTCATTGGAGTTTTTATGATTTTGACTAGATTCTGGAAGCCCAGATACGTCTTCTGAATTTGTTTCTCCATACGCATCAAGAAATGATAAATCGGTTTCGTTTTGTGAAAATAAATCATCAAAGCCTTTTGATAATTTCTTTTTACCCATAATCCCAACTCAATTATTTAATTTAGAAGATTGTGTCCAACCAATTATTCTACCATTTGTTGCATCAACTAATAATTCTACAGAAATATCCCACCCATCCTGTTCATACGAACGATGTACATCAAAAACTACTGCACCTTCTTCTCTTTTTATCAAATCAAGTATCTCATTCAAATTTTCTGTAGGAGTAATAACAAGGTAACCTATTTTTGTATTACTGTCTAATTGCCCATTAGGTGCAATAATGCCTTCGGAGCCAGATAATTCAGGAAATTTACTTGAATCTAAAATTCTATTTTCTAATTCTGAAAATGAGTTAGTTGCACTAATTGAATTACTATTATATGCAATTGTTTGAGACTCATATAATCCTGCTTTATCAATTTCACAAGTATCTCCCGTAGAATTTTCATAAATTTTAATTAATTCCCAACCACTATTATCTGCTGGATCAACCCAACTTAAATTCCAATAAGTTATTGGTTCAGTTGAACGATCATCTATTGCTCTCCAAATATAACCACCCACATTTAATGCAGAAATTAACTCAGAGTCTGGTATTGTTTGATTTATACATTCTATTGTTTCTTCAAGGTTATATTCTCTTAAATCTGAATTATCTGGCATATGAAATCCATCATTATTCCAATTATGTGTGGGAGTTAAGTGTCCTTGTCCAGGCGCTGGCCTGTTTGAGTAAGTTTCTTTCCAATCAATTAAATCTCCTCCAGAAGTAGATGAGGTTTCAAGCATCATTACTTGTAAATTAAATCTACCTTGTGGGATTTCAATATCTGTAGTCCACTCAGTTAAAGTCTCAATCCAAGATTCACTACATGAGGTTCTATCTTCGTCATAATTCGACAATTTAAGATCTACATATTGCTTTACTGGCCATGGAGAATCTTTAGTGGCCCATAAATTAATTTTCGCAGAACCAAGACATCTTTCACTAATTTCAGTATTTTCGAGATAAATTTTCCATGTTTCTTTGCCTCCTACTTCATCAATACCTGCAACATTCCAATTCCAATTCCATTTTTCTCCAGATACTCCTTCTGAAAGATAAGCACCATCTAACAATTTATCTAATTCAATAGGGGCAAAAGCCAATGAAACACCAGG
>CATFLP010000094.1 GCA_949514915.1 Methanobacteriota archaeon
GAACATAATTCAATAATGACAAATCACCCTAAACAAGGAGGAATTAGATCATTTCTTTGTTCACTCGGTCAATTAGCTATTTTTGGTCAAAAAATAATGTTACCAGGACTTAATGATGAAATATATACAATGGCATTCAGGTCAGGCCCTATCGAAGCATCAAGAAAAATAGAGAAACCTGCAGTGGCAATTTCAGCACCATTAAATGTTGTGAAAACTGAAAAAATCGGTTCACAAGAAGTAATCACTCAAATGCCAAAAGAAGATTGGGTTGCTAGCATATGTTCAAACTTTTGCGGATATCCTAGTTCTGTATGTAAAGGGAATGTTAGTTTAATTAATGATTTGAAAATGACTAATGAATCAGTTAATCAATTAAAGGAAAAAATATTCAGTCAAGCAAAATGTAAACAGTCATTATTTGATGCCAAATCAATTTCAGAATTAATTGAAAGTATTGAGGAAATACCTGCTAATGCAGTTAAAATCAAAAAATTAAAAGTAGAGACTAAAGAGATGCCAAATGGTCAATTTTCAGTAGAGAATGAAAGAAAAACAGATCCATATACGGTTAGTGGAATAAGTTTAGGTTTGCCAGGGTTAGATCAGGTATTTGAATCAGATACTTTTGAAAGAATAATTTCAGGAGAGAATTTCATTTCTGAGTTGCCAGAAGAATATAAACAAAGACTATTGGATAAAAATTTAGTTAGAATCGTAAAAGATAGTAGTGGAAATTCACAATTAGTTCCTTGTGAATCATTTGATATGATACCTCAATTAGCAGGTAGAGGAGGTTATTTTGATCTTTCAGAACAATATGGAGTAGATTCTAAAATTACATCAGCTATGGATATTACTACGAAATTAGCTTTTGCATCTGGACTTGAAGCATTAAGGGATGCGGGGATACCCTTGGTTGCAAATGAACAAGTTAGTAGTAATGGCAAGAGACTAGTTCGTGGGTGGAAATTACCAGAACCTGAACAAGAAGGAACTGGAGTGATTTTCGCATCTGTTTTCCCAGGATATGAGGAATTATTGAAGCATGCTGCAAATAATGGTGCTGATGAAAATGGAACTTTCGACAGACGATTTTTGTTACAAATATTATCTATGGGGCATAGTCAATTTGCTCAATGGATTGGTGCAAAAGGTCCAAATACAGCGATAAATAATGCTTGTGCATCAACTCCCGCAGCGTTTTCAATAGCAGAAGATTGGATTACTACAGGTAGAGCTTCAAGAGTGATTATTGTTAGTGCAGATGACACAACTAGTGATGTATTACTTGAGTGGATTGGAGCAGGTTTTGCAGGTGCAGGGGCACATTCAATAGGGAATGTTGTAGAAGAAGTAAGCCTTCCTTTTGATGTTCGAAGAAATGGAATGTTGTTAGGGATGGGAGGTGCTGCTTTTGTAATTGAAAAAGAAAGCTCATCAAGAGAGCGTGGAGTTACACCATATTGTGAATTATTAGGTTCACATATTGGTAACTCTGCTTTTCATCCAACTAGGTTAGATGTTGAGCATGTATCTGAATCATTTGATAAATTTATTACAAATATGGAAAATATTTGGAGTCTTGATAGGCATGAAATTGCACCAAAGACTACGTTCATGTCGCATGAACCAGCAACTCCTCCAAGAGGAGGTTCAGCTGCAGCAGAAATTAATGCATTAAGGAAAGCATTTGGTAAATCAGCAGAACAAATAGTAATTACAAACACAAAGGGATTTACTGGTCATCCAATGGGAGTTGGAATTGAAGATGCAGTAATCATATACGGCTTAGCAACAGGAAGATTACCTCCAATTGCCAATTTTAAAGAACCAGATCCAGAATTAGGAAATCTTAGATTATCTGAAGGAGGAGAATATGATGTTGAATATGCTTTACGTCATGCAGCTGGTTTTGGAAGTCAAATGGCATTGACTTTATTCAAAAGAATTGCAAGAACAAATAATCGTATCAAACAAAATATGGTAAAAACATGGATTGAGAATATCACTGGAGATAAAATAGAGTTAAGATTATTTGAAAGAAAACTGGTAGGTTGGAAAAATCCAGATGAGAATATTATTGGAGGAATTCAAGGAGAGGAATGGGAAATACCAGAATTTGATGCAGAAACAGAAATAATTTCTAAAACAGATAAAAAAGAGATTAGCATAACTCAAGTATCAGAAAAACAAACCCCTAAGGAAGAAATTAGTAAAGTAAAAGAAGTGAAAGAGAAAATTTCTCAAAATATAATTGTAGACGATGAAATTAGTAAGAAGGTACTAGAAACGGTTGTTGAACATACAGGATATCCTGCTGACTTTATTGAGTTCGATCAAGATTTAGAGGGAGAATTAGGTGTTGACTCTGTAAAACAAGCAGAAATAATGGCAGATTTAAGAACATATTTTGAATTGCCAATTGATGACGAATTTGTATTGTCAGAATATCCTACATTAAATCATATGATGGCATATATTGCTGGTATGGGAGATGGAGAGGTTATAGTCAATAATGAAGTGGAAATAGAAAAAGAAGAACCCGAAGAAAAAATAGTAGAGGTTAACAATGAAATTATTTCTGAAGAATTCCAAATAAATGATGAAATTAAAAATGCAGTTTTGAATGTTGTAGTTGAACATACGGGGTATCCTGAAGATTTTATTGGCTTTGATCAAGATTTAGAAGCTGAGTTGGGTGTTGATTCAGTTAAACAGGCAGAAATGATGGGAGATCTAAGAAGCAAATTTGAAATTCCTTTAGATGAATCATTTGTTTTATCTGAACATCCTACATTAAATCATATTGCAGGATATATTTCCAAAATGTCTGATGTATCTGAAAAGGTTCCCGAAGCATCTTTAGAAAAAGAAATTGTACATGAAACATCAGTTGAAAAAACACCGATAGTTCTGGAAAAAAATACCGATGATAGTCAAGTTCGTAGGTGGCAAGTAGAAGTTGAAGAAGCAGAATCATTGACGGATGATGTTATTGATATCAATGGAAAAACAATCTTAATCACAGATGAAGATTGGAATTTAGGAGAATCTGTAGCTGAGGAATTAGAATCTAATGGAGCAAAAGTAATTTTACTAAGTTTAGATTCCACGGCTAAGGAATTCTCATTAGATGATAGTACTGGTTCAACGCTTATTCGAGCAAATCCAAATGTAGATGGACATCTATTAGAGGTAGCAACGCATGTAAATTCAATAGGTAATTTAGGTGGATTAATTCATTTGGCACCGTTAGATTTAGCAGGGTTAGATTGGAGTTCTAAAAATAGTGATAAACAAACTATAATTTCTACGATTTCCTTATTTAATTTATTACAAGAATTAGATACTGACTTTGCAAATTTAGATTCTGGAATTGTAGTTAGTGTTAGTGCTATGGATGGAAGACATGGAAATCGTGGTTCACATTTTAATTCTGTAGCAGCGGGTGCGCATGGACTTGTTAAATCATATTCCAAAGAACGAGAAAATATTAATTGTACTGCATTAGATGTGCATCCAGATTTAATTTCAAACACTCAGGAATTAGCAAAGCACATTGTTAGAGAATCTCTTTGTAAACAAGAATTAGTAGAGATTGGTTTGGACAGGGATTTAAGAAGATGGAAATTAGTATTATTTGATGAGGCATTAATTGATGCCCGAACAGAATTATCTAATGATATCTTAATTGTTTCAGGGGGAGGTTCAGGAGTTACAGCAGCATCTTGCATAGCATTAGCATCATCTTCTAGAAATTCAAATTCCACATTTGTATTGTTAGGAAGAACAGAATTAATTTCTGAAACATCAGAATGGGTTGATGATGATGAAGAAATGATACAACAAAGGAAATTACAATTAAGAGAACAATTAATTAAGGAACATGGAACTGTAAATATGGTCGAATGGGAAAATGCTTGGAAACCATATGCACGTTCAATAGACATAAACCTTACAATAAATGCAATAGAATCTACAGGTAATAATGCAAGGTATTTTAGTTGTGATGTTAATGAATCTAAGGCATTGTCAAAAATTGGAAGAATAATTGGAAAAGACATTGGCGCAATTACAGGAATAATTCATGGAGCGGGAATTGAAGATTCAAAGCTAATCGGTGACAAAGATACTGAAATATTTGAAAAAGTAGTATCTATTAAAACAAATGGATGGATTAATCTTTTCAAAGCGGCTGAAGATAGTGGCACAAAAGATCTTCGAATAGCATGTTGCTTTACTAGTATTGCTGGTAGATTTGGTAATGCTGGTCAAACAGATTATTCTGCTGCAAATTGTATACTTGATGCCGAAATGTCTAGATTAAATGCAATTGGTAATACAAGAGGTATTGCAATAGCATGGACTGGATGGAGAGAAGTAGGTATGGCAACTAAAGGATCAATTGAGAAGGTATTCGAACAAGCTGGAATACAAACAGTAGGGCTTGAGAGAGGAGTACAATTGTTTGTAGATGAATTCTTACGTAATGGAAAAAGAAGAGTTGTTATTGCAGGAGAACTTGGTGTATTAGATGAATTAGGTGTTAAAAGGGCCCCCCCTCTATTAATTCCTGCAGAAATAACTACAATAATTGAGGATCAAGGAAAGATTTCTTTGATAGACCTTATTTCAAGTTTTGAAGAAGGGCAAAGCCTTACTGTAGAATCAACATTTGATGTAGAAACATATCCATTTTTAGAAGATCATTCGATTGATGGAGTGCCATATCTTCCAGGTGTTATGGCTTTGGAATTATTTGCACAATGTTCTAGGTTATTGGTCCCAGAAAGTTTTGTTTCAGGATTTAATCAGGTTAGTTTTGGTTTACCTGTGAAATTAATTAGGCCAGAACAAAAAGTTAGAGTTATTGCAACAAGAGAAGGCAATAATGTGAAATGTGTAATGGAATCTGATTTAATAAATTCTGAAGGAGCGGTTTTCGGAAAACCAAAACAACATCATATTGCAACAGTATGTCTTTCAAAAACTTATCAATCTAGTAAAAAATCTGAGATAGGATTGCCTGAGAACGGAGAATTGCAATTAAGTTCTAATTTTGTTTATTCAAGATTTTTCCATGGTCCAAGATTCCAATGTCATGGTGGAATTATTGGTGGAATTGAGATTGAAGGAGATTTAGGTGCTGATGGGCTAATATTACAAAGACATCAATTGCCTAATAATAAACAATTTAAATTAGAAACAGAAAATATTGAAGTGAAATTAGAATCGTACCCGATGTTGATAGAAGCTGCATTTCAAAATGCAGGAATGGTTACGATGGAAAATTCAGATATGCAGGCACTTCCGATTGGTATTTCGTCTTCAACACTATTACGCCAACCTGAAAGTAATGCAAATTTACTGATTAGGACTGTTTGTAAGGAAATTTCAGATGGAGTTAGTATTCATGATGCCGTAATTATTGAAGATAATAAAAACAAGCCAATCGTGATGATTATTGAAGGAATAAAACTCAAAGCATTAGCACCTTTAGAAGAGTCAATGCGTTTTGAAATGGAGCGCTAATATATGTGGAAACCAATCGGGGATATTATCGAATTAAATGTTCTTAATGAGGTTAATATACACATCAATGCATTAAAAATTAGAACATCAGATAATTATGATAATATCCCAGATATTAGTAACCTTGAATTTATAAATCTAGATGAAATTAGTAATTTTAAGACAGCAAAGCGTGCTGAAGAACATGCTGCAGGCAGATATTTATTGCATCAAATGCTTTTACGATATTTTCCATCTATTGAGTGTAGTTTTGTGGAAATTTTGAGAGATCAGAATCGTGCACCATATTTTAATTGGATTAATAGAACATATAATAGAATACCTTTACCAAATTTTAGTATATCAACTTCAGGAAATTTTGCGATAGTTGCAATATGTGAACCAAACTATGTTGTTGGTGTTGATATTGAAAAATCTAATCAAATTAGATCAGTGAATTTATTTGATTTTTTATCATCTGATGATGAGTTAATCGAACTGAAAAAATTATGTAAAATTCATGGAAATAGTGAAATAAATATGATTTGGACAATGAAAGAATCTATATTAAAGGCTTTGAGGCTTGGAATGAGCCTTTCTCCAACAAAGATTAAGATATTAGATAAAAATTCAAAAGTTAAGAAAATAGTTGAATATGAAGGGGCCAAATTTAATTTAAAATCACAAATAATTGACTTAGGGGATGAATATTCATTTTCAATAGCATATAAGAAAAAAGACATACAAAATGAGTTTAAGATGCGGATAGCGGGAATCGAACCCACGACATGAGGTTGGAAACCTCAGGTGATAACCACTTCACCATATCCGCGATTCATTCCCGCTAGGGAGTCTCCCTCTTAGCCGATTCGGTTATCAGATTAAATCATCTAGCAAATTATCATTATTATTTTCAATACGCTGTTGAGGACTATTATTAGTTAGCCTTCTCATTGTATCTGATCTATGATGACTCGGTTTAATCTGAGAATTATTTTTCCTTAATGTATTAGGTAATGGTGGTTTTGATCTTTCTCTAATTCTATTTTTTATGAAATCTTCTTTTGCTTTTCTCTGTTTTCTTTTTGAGTTCCAAATTTTACCAGATTGTAATAATATAAAGATCGCAGAAATAACAAACAAACTCATAGGAGTAGCGTGAGGGGCTACGGGGCCTAACATTTCAACTATTGATTCTAATGCACTTAATTCCTCTACGGATTCTTTTGGAATTTCATTTTCAGATTCATAACCAGCAAATGTAATTATTTCAGTAATTATTAATTCATTTGAGCCAATTGCAAGAATTTCAAAAGTTGCATTCCATTCTCCAACCCCTCCGATAATTATGGCAAAATCAATTTCTTTTGTTGCGTCTAATGAACCAGCTGCTTGTAATTCTAAATACCATGTTTTTTGTGTGGAATCTAAGCCTGGATTTAGATCTAAATTAATAATAATACGTATTGCTTCATTCATTGAATTTGTAATTGCACATATTCCATTAATTTCACCAGAAGGATTTACAACAATTTGTGCCAATTCAGTAGTACATTCAATAGATGAAGTAGGAGTATTCTTCATATTATCTTGAGGCCAATAATCTATCCATGTAGCATCTAATGAATTATTATCTCCATAACCATCCCCATCAGAATCTTTCCATTGAGAATAAACATTTGGAAACGCATCTGTATTGTCAGAATAACCATCCGCATCAGAATCGGGGCATCCTATTTCTGAACCTAATGAAGAAGTTCCAAAGATATCAGGACAATTATCGGGGTTTGTTCCAGCAGGATTATCTCCATATCCATCTCCATCTGAATCAACCCATTGACTGGAATCTTCAGGAAGAGGGTCTATTGAATCAGGACTACCATCCCTATCAGTGTCTAAACATCCGAAAATGATCATAGAAGAATTTCCATAAGAATCAGTACATTCATCATATTCTGTACCTAATGGATTATCTCCATATCCATCCCCATCAGAATCTTCCCATTGAGTTGGGTTTTGTGGTAATGAATCATTTGAATTTGGATATCCATCTCCATCAATATCTATGCAACCTAGAAGAATGACTGAAGAATTACCCGCAGTACTTGGGCAATCATCGGGAAGAGTTGCAGGGGCAGGATTATCTCCATATCCATCTCCATCTGTATCATTCCATTGAGTTGGTTCTGTGGGAAATGCATCTGCACCATCAGCAACAGAATAGAAGGCATCTGGGTCACTATATCCATCTCCGTCAGTATCTATACATCCTTTACGATCGATTGTTGAAGTTCCAAAGATTCCATCACATGCATCTTCACTTAAATCATCAAAACCATCATTGTCAGTATCCAGATGTCTTAAAACATCATTAGGAAAATGATCATTTAAATCAGAATAACCATCATTGTCTGTATCTTTACATCCATATCTATCAATCCAAGATGTGCCTGGTTCGTATTTACAAGAATCAAATTGAGGTCCATTAGAATCATCCCCATACCCATCTCCATCAGTATCTTCCCATTGCCCAGCTAAATTTTGTAATGCGTCATCAATGTCTGCGTATCCATCACCATCAGTATCTGTGCAACCCCATTTGAAATTCTTTGATGAATTCCCAGCAACATATGGACAACTATCAGGATTAGCGCCATTGGAATTATCTCCATATCCATCACCGTCAGTATCTATCCATTGTGTACTTTCGTAAGGGAAATCATCAACAGTATCTGCAAATCCATCACCGTCAGTATCTAAGCATCCGTAATTATTATTTTGGTTAGAAGTTCCAAATATTGAAGGGCAATTATCTGCGAAATTTCCTCCAGGATTATCTCCATACCCGTCCCCATCAGAATCTTCCCATTGTGTTGCATCATTTGGAAAGGCATCACCATTAGTTCCGCTAGAATTGTCTCCATATCCATCCCCATCAGAATCAATGGCTTGACTTGCATCACTAGGCCATAAATCGGGATTATTACCGCCAGCATTATCTCCATATCCATCCCCATCAGAATCTTCCCATTGAGTTCCATCATTAGGTATAGGATCTGAAGAATCATCATATCCATCTCCATCAGAATCTAAACAACCAAGAATATTATTTTGAGTTGAAGTCCCAAAAGTTAACGGGCAATTATCGGGATTTGTTCCAGCAGGGTTATCTCCATATCCATCCCCGTCAGTATCTCTCCATTGTGTTGAATCTGCAGGAAAAGCATCAGCAACACCTAATGGATGTGCTTGAACACTACCATCAGGGTCACTATAACCGTCACCATCTGAATCAGTACATCCTTTCCTGTCATTAGAACTTGTTCCAGAGATAGATGGGCAACTATCACCAAGGTTTGCAGGAGGTGGATTATCTCCATATCCATCACCATCAGTATCTATCCATTGTTCTGGATCACCAATAAATTCATCCGCACCATGTGCTACAGTCCAACTACCATCAGGGTCACTATATCCATCACCATCGAAATCAGGGCAACCAGATCTATCCTCTGTAGAATCTCCAACTATTGCAATACAAGCATCTGCACCCTGCCCTGTCGTCCAACTTCCATCTGGATTACTAAATCCATCTCCATCTAAATCTGGACAACCGTTCCTATCAATTGTTGAAGTTCCTTGGCTCATAATACAATCATCTGGATTATTTCCTCCAGCATTGTCTCCAAAACCATCCAAATCCGAATCAGCCCATTGAGTTGCATCAGAGATAAATGCATCAGCACCTTGAGCTACAGTCCAACCACCATCAGGGTCACTATATCCATCACCATCTGAATCAATACAACCTTGTCTGTCAGTAGTTGAATTTCCCCAAACACCTAAGCAATCATCAATCGCAGTATCATCAACACCATCTCCATCTAAGTCATTTGTAGAATTTATTAATCCAGAATCTACATTTACCGCAATTGCAAATGGTTGAGGACCAACAGGCACATTTGTACCAGTAACATGAACTTCCCAAGTTCCGCTTTCTGGAGAATTGATTATTATTCCCTTTGTTGTATCTAAATTATTCCCTAAGGGAACTGAAGTCCCATCTGGTTTGAATAATTCAATATCTAAATCGTTATTAAGTTGCACACTAAGTGCAGGATCACCCATTGTATCTGTATAAGATAATGCTACTTTCAATGTTGATAATGAAGCAGGCACATTAAATGCAAATTCTCTAAATTCCCCCGTATTTACAGTTTCTCCATCGACAAATGAACTGTTAATTGAACCTCCCAAATCAATTCTACCCCAACCTTCATGATAATTTGGTATTGCTTCTCCAGCTCCATTGTTAGGGTCACCATATTGTCCAGCCATGTCATCAGCACCTACTACAAATAATGATGTGACTAAAGAAGAACTAGGATTAGAAACTCCTAAGTTTGAATTTAGATGCTCCAATAATAATGCAGTTGAACCTGCAGTAAGAGGGGTTGCCATACTAGTGCCGCCCATATAAACGTGATCTGAATCATATGCCAACCACCCATTTGCAGCAGTTGAACGACTTCTTGTTGAAAGAATCCATGTTCCTGGAGCAGTAACTTCAGGCTTTTGCCTATTATCATCAGTAGGTCCTCTGCTAGAAAATGCAGCCATTCCTTCGGGATCACCACCTGTTACATCTGAATGAATTGGTTCAGCATAACTTACAGGGCCACCACCCCAAGTTCCTGGATATGAAGTACCAGAACTTGTAGGCAATGAACTTCTATCATTTTCTGATGCTCCAACAGTAATTACATTTTTTGCAGTCCCAGGGGATCCAAGTGAATCTTCATCTACTTCGCCATCATTATTTACATCTACACCATCATTAGATGCAGCAAAAAGAATCACCATGTCTTTGTATGTATATGCAGCATTATCTGCTTGTTGTGCAGAAATATCATATTCGCCCTCGATACTTGCTCCCCATGAATTTGTATGGACTCTTGAACCATTTTCATAAGCTTGTGCAAACATTGTGTTTAGATCATCAGGGAGTCCATATAATCCATAATAGTCTGTATAGCCAGATGCAGCAGAAAAGTCTGCCCATTGCTCAGTTGCTTGAAAATGTAAAGTTGCAGCAGGTGCTGCACCTACAATAGAACCGCTTGATGAAGTCCCATCACCTAATACTGAACCAGCAACATGAGTCCCGTGTCCGTTTCCACAATTAGCACAATTTGAAATGTCAGCAGCACCATCATCTAATGATGCAGATGCATCAAGTAAACCAACATCTAACCACCATTGAGGAATTGGTAATGATTCTATGGCAGTTATTCTTCCTTGGAAGTCAGGATGCATAGTCCCGTCATTTATTCCAGAATCTAAACCTGAATCTGCCACTGTAACTTGAACACCAGAACCTGTTAATCCAGTCCATGCTGGATTTAATATTGTCATTTCTGCAGTTTGAGATACATAATCAACTTCGATAATATCTCTTCCTATTGAATTTTGAATGTTAAATTTAAATTTTGGTTCAATCCATTGAATTCCTGGGCTATTTGCTAACTGAGAAATACCAGATTCATCTGCTAAAAATGTGGCCCATCTATTACTCTGAGAAACTAATACTAATGAATCCTCAAGTTGTAATTCGGGGACAGAATTTCCTGAAAGAACAGTTGTAAATACTCCTTTTCCATTAAAATAAAAACCATCCTCAAATTCATTTGCTAGCAATTCATCAACCATTGGATGGACTTTATCTGTAGGATCAAACACCATAATGCCTTCAACTTCTAAATTTTCTAATTCTTGAATTGATTTTGATTGCAATAAACAATGAAATGCACCATTTGGGATGTATGAATGACATTCAATACCAGCATCATTCAATTCACCTA
>CATFLP010000095.1 GCA_949514915.1 Methanobacteriota archaeon
ACCAAAGTAGAGGATCCAGAGGTGGAGGAAGAAACCAAGGTAGAGGATCCAGAGGTGGAGGAAGAAACCAAGGTTCTAATTAATTAGTTCTAATCTAAATATTATATATTCCATGGATTAATATAGGCCGCTAAGTCAGTGAAAGATATGAAAATACTCTTTGTATGTGTAGGGAATTCTTGCCGCTCCCAAATGGCAGAAGCAATTGCTAGAGATTTAGGTCATGAATCATCTAGTGCGGGAACACACCCAGAAAAAAATGTTAGTTTAAATGCAATTAAGGCACTTAATAAAATGGGAATTAATTCTGAAGGACTTTATCCAAAATCAATTGACGACCAAAATTGGAAATCTTTTGACAAAGTAATTTCAATGGGATGTGGCGTAAATTGTCCTATGATAGAAATAGATCAGGATTGGGGTTTAGATGATCCCTTTGGGCAGCCATTAGAATCATTCATTAATTGTGCTAAAACAATTAAAGAAAAAATTGAAAATTTAGAGTAAATCTTCAAAGACTGTAAACACTATGGGAAATATATGTGGCGAATGATTGATCTCTGCGCTGGAGTAGGAGGCATTAGGAGGGGTTTTGAACTCGCTGGGCCATTCAAAAATGTCCTTTCTTGTGAGAATGATATCTATGCTGCAAAAACCTATGAACATTTGTTTGGGGAAAACCCACTTGCAGACATCACCACTGATAAATTTAAGAAACAAGTATCTGAAACAGATTACGACATTCTTTTGGCAGGATTCCCATGCCAAGCATTTAGCTCTGTTGGCCATAAATTAGGGTTCGAAGACGTTACAAGAGGTACGATTTTTTTTCATATTGCAGAAATTCTCAAAAAATCACAACCAACTGCTTTCTTACTAGAGAACGTTGAAGGACTCATAACCCATAAAGGTGGTAAAACTATCAAGGTCATTCTTGAAACTCTCATCAATGAACTTGGCTACAAAATTGTTGGAACTCATATTGATGATAAAGGAAATATTTCATTTGAAAGAAATAATTTATTGAGAAATGCTCGTAATTTTGGATTGCCACAGAATCGACCTAGAGTGTATCTTTTAGGAGTCAAAAAAGAGTTTCTAGAAAATAAATCAATTCACCTTGAGCAATATTCATTGCCTAAAAAGAGAACTAGAAAAAATATTTTCCAAGATCTTCATCACCTTCTTGACTATGGAGCTGAACCCAAATATTACCTATCAGAGGGTTATTTAGATACTCTTGAGATTCACAGAAAACGTGAAGAAACACGCGGTAATGGTTTTGGATATATTATTGTCAATGATGAGAATATTGAATCACCCATATCTAATTCAATTCTTGCAACTGGTGGATCAGGTAAAGAAAGAAATCTGATTATTGACCCTCAGGAAAATATACCAGGCACAATATTAGGTACAAAACAAACTCCTCTTAATGACAAATGCATTCGAACTATGACACCTGATGAATGGGCAAAACTTCAAGGTTTCATGGGATATGGGTTCATAAAAAACGGATTAGATGCCTTCTCTTTTCCTAAAAAAATAAGCAATACACAAAGGTACAAGCAAATGGGAAACTCTGTGACGATTCCATTAATTGAGGAAATTGCAAATCTTTTACTCAAAATTTTGGCTGATTAACTTGAACAAGAAAGCATTGAACAACCAACTCGATTTCTAGCCCATTCAGGGCGTTTTTGAAACCACTTAACCTCAAAATCAGATTGTTCATCATAAGGGTTTTTTAGTAGTTCATAGAGTTCTATTGCCACAGAATAGTCTTCTTTTTCAGCAGCATCAATAGCTAACTGAGCCATCCAATTTCTTAGAACATACTTTGGATTAGCCAGTTTCATTTTTCCTTTATCTGGGTTGCCATTTACTCTATGCCACCATTTTTTTAACCAATTATTCCATTCATCTACTGGTATTGTATCTTCATTGTAAAATGCAAATTTCAATTGATTAATATTAGGTTCATTAAGTGATGATAATAATCTAAAAAATATTGTCATATCTGTTTCAACCTTCTGTAAAATCGAAGTTAATTCAATTACTAATTCTTCATCTCCTGACTTAAATTTCTCTAAGCCAAGTTTATTAGCCCACATGACATTATTGTGTTTTTCGTAAGAGTCATAATAAAATTCTAATGCCTCATACAATCTTTCTTCTTCTTCCATTAAAGGACTTATTGATTCCAGTAAGCGAGCATAATTCCAGGCACCAATTTGTGCTTGTTGGCCAAAACGATATCTTTTACTTGTAGCATCAGTAGTATTTGGTGTCCAATTTGGATCAAAATCTTCTAACCAACCATAAGGACCATAATCAATTGTTAATCCATGAATAGACATATTGTCTGTATTCATCACCCCGTGAACAAATCCTACTCGCATCCAATGAGCTATCATTAATGCAGTTTCATCTGCTATTTTCTTTAACCATTCAATTAATCCATCATCATTATTAGTATGAAAATTAGGGAAATGATGCTTTACGGTATAATCTACAAGTGTTTGTAGTGTTTCATAATCTCTTGTCATAGTATGTATTTGAAAACTCCCAAAGCGAATGAAACTTTCAGCCACCCTACAAACAATAGCACCAGGCTCTGGTGCCTTTCTACCATCATACATTATGTCACGAATTACCTCTTCTCCTGTTGTTACCATAGATAATGCACGAGTTGTTGGAATGCCAAGATGATGCATGGCTTCACTACAAAGGAACTCACGTATTGATGAACGAAGCACTGCTTTCCCATCGGCAAATCTTGAATAAGGAGTAACTCCTGAACCTTTGAGTTGTAATTCCAATATTTTTGTACCTGTATCTACTTCACCCAATGTAATTGCTCTACCGTCTCCAAGTTGACCTGCCCAGTTTCCAAATTGGTGACCTCCGTATCTTTGTGCATAAGGATCCATAAAATCGGCTACTTTTTTACCTCCAAGAATTTCTTCATCTCCTTCATATACTCCAAGTTCATCAGCCATTTCATTTGACCACAGCCTCATAATAGGGTTAGGTATTGGAGTTGGATTAACCCTAGACCAACACACACTAGGTACTTGTCTAGGTATGCCACCAATATTTTCATCACCAGGGGTTTCATCTAGAAATCGACTTAACCACTGCAATGAACTCAAAGACTTCTTTCCCACATACCTCTGTCATGTTCAAACCTATTGAACTTGGTTGTTGTTTGCTAGAGAAAATAGTGGACGCATTAGAATCTATTTTCGTAAAAATTAACTGAGGGAATTTAACTCTCTTTAAATAGTCTCTAGAAAGGGGAGAGGTTGTGTCTAAATCAAGGTTCCCGATTGGTATCGTCTTGAGTTCAGTAATTCTTTCATCAATAATCGCATCCATGCAATTAGGGGTTGCATTTGTCGATCCAGAACCTGATGAGGATGAGTCTTGGGAGTTAATTGGACCATTTATTTTGGTTGTATATCTTCTCTTCGTGATACGTTATTTTGTAATAAATGAGGGAAGAAAGTACACTGTCTCAGCCTTTTCTACTTCTGTTATAATGTCTACTGTCGGCTTAGTTATGTATGATCAACAAGTAGGAGGTTGGTTTTGGAATGATGATTGGGTTATGGAGGAAGCGTTAATTGCAACAATTAGACCAGTAATAATTTTGTTACTATTCAATGAGTTTTTTGGACTAGCAGCCCGCGCAGGTAACAGAACTGCAAACGCCGGGCAAAACTACCTAACTTCACTAATACGAATTGGACTTATAGCCTCCCTACCGCTAGTTATGCTTAATCATCCTTTTCCAATAGGTGCAATCGTATTTATTCCTACACTAATCCTTTTCTTCATTTTTTACGGGGCCTCTACAGATACTCCTTTGAGTTTGAAAGGAAATTAAATCCTATGAAGAAAATGGTGGACGCTGGGGGATTTGAACCCCCGGCCGCTTGGTTGCAAACCAAGCGCTCTTCCAAGCTGAGCTAAGCGCCCTTGAACACTCCGACAACTTCGCCTTCTTTACACATTACCCTTACAAACCTAATTTTCTGTAGCTTCACCTACTTGTTTTAATGCCAATTTTAACACCTTTAATAATCCTCTAAGTGTTACTTCACTTATATCTGCAACCTCACAGATTTCTGCTTGTGTTCGTGAATTTCCTCTAATCTTTGCAGCATTGTAAAGTAATGCTCCTGCAACTCCTGAAGGTTTCTTTCCTTGCCAATAGTCTAATATTTTTACTTTTGACCAAATATAATTTGCTTCCTCCAAAACTGCAGGAGGTAATTGTAAATTACTTTGATAAAGAGCAAGATATTCTTCTGGCCCTGTAATATGATGTAATCCAAGCATTCTTGTAGCATACCTAATAATACGTTTTAATTCTTTTTCCTTAATTTCAAATGATTCTGAAAGTTCTGAAATTGAACGAGGTAATTTAGCTTCACGAGCTGCCAGATATACACAAGCTGCTGCTACTCCAGCAATACTTCTTCCAACAACTAATCCTTTTTCCTCAACTTTACGATAATAGAATGCTGCGTCTTCAACTAATCTACCATTTAATCCACTTTTATCCCGAATTAATTTAGTTGCTTTAGTTAAATTTCTTATTTTACTGTCTCTTGTTTTTGAACGTTGGTCAATTATTGCCCTTCTTCTCCAATCTCTCCTATTTTTACCTGTAATTCCATGTCTACTTGCACTAGATGAAAGTAGATCTTTTGTATCTATTGATGTGTTTAATCCTTTATCTGCTAATAAATATGTACTAGGTGCCCCAACTCTAGATTTATCTTGCCCATCTGAATGATTTGTCCACTCTGGCCCCTCATCAATCACATTAGTTTCAACAACAGTCCCACAACTATCACAAAAAACCTCACCTCTATTATTATCTAAACTCCAATTAATGTCACCACAATCAACACAAGGTTTTGTTTGCCCAATTGTTTTTCTTCCTATAATATTTAATCTATATTCGTTATTCTTTTCCATTTTATTTCCTCCTATATCCCCTACCGATTAACTAGTTAACCTTAGGTTGTTTAGTACATCACCGTAGTATTTAAACCCTTCGCCCCCTTGATTCAAAATATTTCTATGCGGTATGCTTAATGTGCTGTTTTCTATGGAAGGTATGTTCACATGTCTACTACTGTAATCTTAGGCGCCCAATGGGGAGATGAAGGAAAAGGAAAATTAGTCGATGTTCTTGCAGGAAATAGTGATTGGGTAGCACGATTTCAAGGAGGAAATAATGCTGGCCATACAGTTGTAATTGGTGAACGCACTATTAAATTACATTTACTTCCTAGTGGAATAACTAGAGAATCATGTCAATTAATATTGGGTGATGGAATGGTAATTGATCCATGGGTTCTTGATCAAGAGTTAGAACGTTGGAAAGATGAAACTGGAGAAGTGCCTGATAAGAATAGATTATTCATTTCTGACCGAGCACATATCATACTAAAATTCCATAGATTAGTTGATGGGCTTGATAAAAAAATAGGAACTACTGGAAGGGGCATTGGACCGACATACTCTGATAAAATTAATCGCGTAGGTTTGAGATTTGCAGATATCAAACATATTATCAATGATAATGATTGGATTTCAGAAATGACTTCATTGTATAATAGAATTTTAAAGTCGTTAGATATTGATCAAATGATTTCTGAATTAGAGTTGAAAAAAGATCTTGAATGGATACACAATAGGTTTGGACACACCATAAAAAATACAGGATTAATGCTAGATAATGCTCTAAAAATGAAGCAAAATGTATTACTTGAAGGTGCTCAAGGATGTTTATTAGATATTGACCAAGGAACATATCCTTACGTAACTTCTTCCGTAACAAGTCGTGCTAATGCAACTCATGGTGTAGGTATTCATCCAGGTCATATTGAAGACGTTATTGGTATTGTCAAAGCTTATACAACAAGAGTAGGGCATGGACCATTTCCTTGTGAATTAAAAGATGATGTTGGAGATTACTTAACTGAGAAAGGGCATGAATTTGGAACAACAACTGGAAGAAGAAGAAGATGTGGATGGTTAGATATTGTAGTTCTGAAACATTCCCATCGAGTTAATGGTTTCACTTCTTTAGCAATTACAAAATTAGATGTTCTAGGGGGTCTTGAAACATTGAAAGTCTGTGTAGGATATAAAGCAAATGGCGTTGAATACCATAATCTTCCCGCAAGTATAACTGATTTAGAAAATGCAGAACCTATTTATGTAGAAATGCCTGGATTCCCAGGATTAAGTGATCAAGAGTGGTTAGATTTAGCAAGAAAAGCAAATAAGGAAAAGGCGGGATTAAGTGCATTACCAATTAATGCACAAAAATATATTCAACAAATTGAAAAAATGTTAGGCGTACCAATACATAGTATTGGAGTTGGCCCAGACAGGGATGCTACAATCCATATTTTTTAATTTAAAAAAGGGTTAACTAATTACTGTGTTCTACTTGCGAAGCAATATGGGATTCAAAGCGCGTGCCAGAAAATCTAAGGCTAAAGATGAAAATGGGAAAAAAGATGAAAAATCAAATAAACCAGAAAACGAAGTTCCTTGTGGAATAAAAAGTTGTGATAACTTTGCAGATAAACATCTTGGTGGAAGAAGTATTGGAAGAAATAAAGTTTTAGAAGTATGGAATAAAAGTGACTTTGACGAAATAAAAGGTAGAGTAAGAATGTGTAAAAAATGCTACAGAATACTCAAAAAAGAAACAAAGGACTCCAAAGAATGGGTTTAATCCCAATTTTTAGGTGTAAGATAAGTCACAGTTTGTGCAGGCTTTTCCCATAGTTCAGAGTTCTCATTAATCTCTAACTCAATACACTTGTCGAAAAAATCACGGTGATTTTCCAAGGTAGATTTAATCATATTATGGCCTGAAATCTGGTCTCCGAACCCTGTAATTAATATCTCTAAATCTAAATCAAGTATTAATTCAATACTGTCAGCTAAATCAGGTAAACAACCCGTAGGTAAATCCCACCTAGAGGGAGATTTTTGACTGGGAATTGTTGAACCAGCAACCAATAAATTATGTGATTCAACATAAAATCCCATTGAATCAATAGAATGGCCAGGTAAATGTATTGCTTCGAGTTCTATATTTCCTATCTCTAATTTATATTCATCTTGAATTTCATGAGCATCAGTACTTGGCATATCAGAATTAAACCTAGAAGCCCATGTTGAAAAATGATCTCCACCCGCCAAAGAATTAACTGCGGACTTATGAATAAATATCTCTGCATCAAAAGATGATGATAGGAAAGAAGCAGCACCACAGTGATTGAACCTTCGTGATGTTAAAAAAATACTAGATATTTCTGTCTTTTCAGGCAATTGTCCTCTTATTCTTTCTTCAATAAGTAGTTGATACCAACTAGTACCACAATCAATTAAACAAGCGTCTCTAGAATCGCTAATTAAGACGGTATTTGAATCATGATGAATTCCTGGTAATCTAATAGCTCTCATGAGTTTCATGCCTTCGATTCTTAGGGGGATTATTTCTCTAATGGTATTATTGTATCTTAAATGCCGTTATATACACGAAGTTGTTCGGAGCGGTATGGCTCGATTTCCAGAGGCTGAAGCAAGACTTCTTGATGTGAAGATTTGCATGAAATGTAACGCAAGAAATGCACTAAAAGCTACAAAGTGCAGAAAATGTGGATACAAAGGCCTTAGATTAAAGAATAAGGAAACTAAAGGAGCATGATTAAATCAAATTTTAGAGTTGCTGAAGCATTTTTTCTAATTCAGCATTAATCATCATAATAAGTGGTTGAAATTCTGGAGGAATATTTGGATCTGCAAATAATTCTTCCAATCTACTTTGTGTCATAGCTATTCTTACATCCATTTGTTTACTCGTATTCAGTAACCATAACTCTATTGAATCACGTGCACCTTTTCGAATATTTCTTGGCACTTTTGGATCATCTAATTGTGTTATTACTGTAGCAACTTGTTGTAATCTTGTCTCTATTTCGCTCATTCAAACACTCCCTCGACATGGCCGCCTTCAGTTGTGTATAGGGTGTGTCATTTAAGTCAATTGCCAAATGCCGCTGCATGGTTGCAGACGCGTCACTCGCAATTCTTGGTTGGACGCGAGTTGCAATATTGATTGCTTGTTTTGCAGGTGCTGCACATTTAGACAATAAACAACGTAGTGTACCAAACAGTTACTGGAAAGTATGGATTAAATCTGCAGTTTTACTTTGGTTACTAGAAATAGCAATTAGAACAGATGATTGGATAACATATTGCACAATGGCAGCAGTATTAGCATATGGCAGTACATCACTGATCGGAACTCCCACAATTACTGATTTAAAACGAGGAAGTTGGGTTGATTGGAGCGTATTATTATGGTATTGTATTGGTATGTACGGAGTTATTTATGGTATTATGGAATATATTCCAATGGATGATTTTATCTCAATACTCACATTTAGTAAAAGTTCACCAGAAGGCATATGGTTACAAACAATTCTTGTTATTCCAGTTATGTTTTTCATAAAAATGGCCTGGAAATTAAGATTATTACATGGAGGTGCTGATGCTAAAGCACTATTATTAGTTGCAGTTTTAATCCCAAGTTGGATTACATTCACTCCAGTTAATGGAAGCACATTTGTTCCTCCCGTATTTGCTCTACTAGTATGGGGAGGATTAGGATTCTTTTTATTGCCTATATCGCTAATAGTCCATAATGTCATAGATGGCAACGTAAAAACATTTGACGACATTACAATGATTTGGCATGCTACAAGAATGCCTCTTGATGAAATTACAGATAACTTTGTTTGGCTACTTGATGAAGTGGTTATTTCTCCAGATGGTGAGCCGAATATTGTATCTAATCTAACTCCTCCAAAAAAGACTCCTTCGAGAGAAGAATTAATGATAAAAATTGAAGAATTAAGATTAATGGATGTTGAAGATGCTTGGGTAACAAAAAAATATCCATTATTAAGTTATATTTTCCCTGGTACAATTCTCTTATTATTTTTCGGAGACCCAATATGGTGGTTTTTACATTTAGCAGGCCTTACTTAATTCTCTGAAATTCTTTTCTCTGGCTTAATTAATTTTAATTTTAATTGCATTAATGCACCGAATAACATTAAAATTCCACATATGTGAAATACTGTGTGATATGTCCAAATTCCATTTCCATCTACTGTGGCTTCCCAAACAAAGGCTGCAAGCAAAGGGCCAATTACTCTTGAAAGTGCACCGATTCCTTCTTGGGAACCCATAATTAGTCCTAGATCCATTCTAGATTCCCTAGCTTCTAATGTAAGCAATGTACTTTGTGTAGGCTGAAATAAACCATTCCCTACTGCGATAAATGTCATTACAAGTAATCCAATCACTATAGGGGTAGGATTTAGATACGGTATCCAAGTAAGTCCTATACCTGTTGTGATTAATCCAATAAACATTAATTTTTTATTACCAAATTTTTGTGATAAGGGTCTAATCAACCCTCCTTGCACAATCACTCCAATTAAACCAACATAAGCAAATAAATAGCCATTCATCCTAGCATCATATCCTAAACCACCACGCCCTATTTCCATCCCAGTAAATAATATGAAAGTGGCATGCATCATTGTAAATGATAACAAAAAGATGGCATTAACTAAGATTAATAATCTTACACTAGGTGCTAAATCCTTAATTCCAACAAGATTCTTAATTATTTTCTTAGTTGTATCTAATGGAGATTCTAACTGGGTATCTCTCTTATTTTCAGGAAGGCTTTCTGGCAGTGTAAATATTGCTAATATTAATGAAATTGCTGATAATATACTAGAAAATATACATGGTAATAAATATGGATGATTCCGCCAAAAATCTGTATTAAAAATACCTCCAATTACATTTGCTGGATCTGAGAGAACCCCTCCAATGAATGGCCCGATCATAAATCCTAAACCAAATGCTGCTCCAATTAATCCCATTCTCCCTGCTAACTGATCTGGAGTACTAATGTCTCCAATATATGCTCTACTTACTGCAATATTTGCATTTCCAACACCTGCTAAAAATCTTACTAATAGGGCAAACCATAAGCTCTCTGAAAGACCAAATGCAAAAAGAAATATTGTATTAGAAATTAATCCAATTATTATTATCTTTCTTCTACCTAACTTGTCCGAAAGTGAACCAAGAATTGGTGTGAATAAAAACTGACCAAATGTATATGCTGCTAGTGTAATACCTACCCATCTATCTCTAGCACCTAAATCGGTAATCCCGCCATTTTCTGCTAAGTCTTGAATAAAATATGTCAAAAAGGGAATTACTAAAGTAAATCCAATCATATCAATTAATACAACTAGAAATAATACTAATAAGGGAGATTTGGCATTCTTATCCAACAAATCCACCATTTATATTTTAGAAATCACGATGGTAATGTTTTAGGTTCTGTTGTTAATTTATCAACTACATCTCCTAACCTTTTCACTAATCCACCTTTCTTTTCATTCTTCATTAAAGATAATTCCATTACTTCATCAAGTGAACTAACTGCGATAACCTCAACTTTATCTTTCCACATATCATCAATCATTACATCCTGTAAATTTGAATGTGGAATAATGATTCTTTTAATTCCACTCTTTGCAGCAGCCTCTATTTTTGCAGTTACTCCTCCAATTGGCAATACTTCTCCTCTTACTGAAAGGCTTCCTGTCATTGCTAAATTTTGATCTATAGGTATTTCCTCAAGAGCACTAATTATCGCTGTTGCAATTGTAATACTAGCACTATCTCCATCTACTCCATGAGTATCTACAAATTGGATATGAATATCATAATCTGAAATATTTTTTCCAGTTAATTTCTTTATCACTGCTGATACATTAGTAACTGATTCCTTTGCTAAATCAGATAATCCTCCGGTAGCAAATACCTTTCCTCCTGAACTTTGTGCAGGAGTCACTAATGCTTCTACAGGTAACATTATTCCACTATAATCAGATAAGCCAGAATTAGCCCCTAAAACAGCTAAACCGTTTACTCTTCCAACTCTTTCACCTTTGTTAACCAATAATGAATATTCTTGACGTTTTTCTATCATACGATCTGCAACTTGTTGCTCTAATGGTCTTGCAATTTTACGTGCACCTAATACATGTCTTGCAGATGTAAACTCAACCCCTTCTTCAAAAGCCAAATCTCCAGAAATTCTTACCAATCCTCCAAGTTCACGTAAACGTAATGATAATTTTCCTCTACGTCCTGCTCTTCTTTGTGCTTCTCTTAGAATCAAAGCTACCGCAGATTTATCAAAGTGCGGTATACTTTTTGCTGTGGATTCATCTCTTGTAATTTCTTGAGCAATAAATCGAATTAATCTTCTCCTATTTTTTGCCGTATCTGGCATATCTGTATTAACATATACTTCATATCCATATCCTCTAATTCTACTACGTAGTGCAGGATGCATTCCTTGAATTGCGTCTAAATTTCCTGCAGCAATTAGTACAAAATCACAAGGAACTGGTTCAGATTTAGTCAATGCTCCACTAGATCTTTCTGACCTTCCACTTATTGGAAATGCTCTTTCTTGCATTGCTGTTAATAATGCCTGTTGTTCTTCTAACCTTAGTAAATTTATTTCGTCAATAAATAAGATTCCACCGTGTGCTTTGTGAATTGCTCCTGCCTCTACTCTCTCATGTGCAGGGGTTTCCATTCCTCCTGATTGGAATGGATCATGTCTTACATCTCCAAGAAGTGCTCCAGCCAATGTTGCAGTAGCGTCAATGAACGGTGGTTTGTCATCATGTAAATGTTTCACGAGTATTTTTGGTATCCTTGCTTCACTTCCAGAAGTTAAACGACTTCTGATAAACATATACCCAAATGCCAGTATTAACATTCCAAAAATTAAAGTTATAATTTGGCCACTTTGTATTGCAGCAATTGCAAGAATGAAACCAATCAATACAACAGCAATTAAGAGTGTGCGATTAGTTTTTTCTTGTTGAATCTTAATTTGTTGTTTTTGGGATTTAACTATTCTATCTGCTCTACCTGCAGGAGTTGTTCTAACTCTTGGTTCATTATCATCATCTTCATTAGGATAACAAAGTAAATCTTCTAATTCATCATCAGGTAATAATTCAACCATAGATTTAGCAAGCATTGATTTTCCAGTACCTGGATCTCCAATCATAATTACATGTCTTCTTTGCTTTGCTGCTTTCTTAATAACGACAGATGCATCTTCTTGTCCAATTACTTGATCTACCATTTTATCTGGTATTGGTACATCTTTTGTTGTTTCAAAATCTACAGATTTTATCCATTCTTCTACTGAGTCGTCTAACAAAATAGAGTCTGTGTCCTCTAAATCAGTACTTTCATCAACCTCAGTCATTGCTTCACTCCCATCAATGAGTTTTTTTTTATAATTTACCATCTAGGTAATTCTGCCCATAATGTCTCCATTGTTCCATTGTCCAACCTGCAGGCAACCCTGTAGGGGGCAATGGTGGTCCTGAAGGTATCACAGCTTGTGGTTGTTGATACATTGTTTGTTGAAATACAGGTGCGGCTCCACCATATGCTGAATTTGCTAAAGTATCCAATTGTGGTGTATCAAAATTCCATTCTGGCTCAGAATCTCTTCCCTTCACAAATAACAACATAACCAATACTACAATCAATAAAGCAATAAATCCGCCAAGTCCTAAAGTCATCATATCAACCCCAAATAATGATGCTTCAGTTACTTTACCTTCAACTGAATTACAATTAGTTGTTGATTTTGAGCATTCAAGCCTTGTTCTCTCATCAATTAATTCTTCTTTATCTTCTTGATATTGTAATTTCATAGGATCTTCATCATCAACTATCAAATTAATTTGTGCATTGAGAATTAGCAATTCTTCTTCTAAATCCATCAATTTTTGTTCTATTTCTGCATCAGTTAACTGCTCTTCAACAACATTATCATTTGTTGAATCTGTATTAGTATCTCCAGTTCCTTCTGAAACATACCAATGATAATAAGCACTCATTTCTCTATCGAAACCATTTGCATCTACTCCAGATAAATCTAATTTAATCTCGTCATCTAATTCAACATATAATTTACCTGCTGGCTTTATTGTAATTGACCAAGGACCTTCTCCATTCTCAAAATCAAATTCTTGTCTATCATAGCAAATGCCTAATGAAACACTACAAATTTGAAAGGATCCTTCTAAATCTGTTAAACCGATATCACTATGTAAATCAAATGTAAACGTTGGAACCTCTCCTTCTTTTAGATTTTCAACTGTAACTAATACATCTCCAACTTCTGATTCTTCAGCAACCACTGTTAATGGTAAATTAGACACTACTGTTAATGTAAGTTGATATTCATTGAAATCTGCATTCCTATCTACTGTTCTAATCAGTAGTGTATGTTCTCCGGGGGTCATATATTTCAAATTTAATTCTCCTAAACTTGCTCTCCAAGTTAAAGCTCCTGATTCATCTGTAGAAATTGTGGTATACAATCTGGCTTCTTCATCAGAATCATCAACATCTGTAATTATTGACCTTAAATCATAAGTTTTTGATTGGCCTACAACCAAAACTTGATCCTCAAAAATGCTTGTGTCAAATGTAGGTGCATCATTAATTCCATCAATATTTACAACTAATGTTGTATCACTCATTTTAATGCCATCACTAGCTCTTAGGTTTATGGCTGTAGTACCAAACACATCATCATCAATCGCTGAAATGGATAATTCAAAACCAGATAATGATGCTGTTACCATATCTTCATGTTCTGTACCAAGTATCGATAATTCAAGTAAATCTACACTGCTAATTTGTCCATTATCATCTGTATCTGACAAATAAGGTTTCAAATCAAAAGTTATTTCTCCGCCTTCATCAAAACCTTGAGAAGGTAATGCCTCCCAACGTGGCATTCCACTTTCAATAACGTTGAATAATAATGTTCCTGAATGTGATTCTACTCCATCATCCACAGTGATATAGAGACTTGCAACTTGTACCTCTCCGTCTGCATTGATTGGTATTTGATCAAATAAAACTTCTAACTCAAATGTATCTGCATGCCAATCAACAAAATTTGTACTTTCACTAGTCACTAGTAAATTTTCATTTGCAGTTTCAGCATCTGAAATGTGATTAATCATTGATACTCTCTCTGATGTAGATACTTTCACTGTAGGAATTGGATATGCATCAATTACAGGTTTTGCATTAAGTAATTCAAATGCATTTAATTTGAATGCATCTGCACTTTCATGGCCTCTAACGTCTGTAAACATCACTTTAATGTCATAAATTCCAGCAGGTGCTGTATCTGGTGCATCAAGTGTAAATTGGTAAAAATTCCCATCAGGACGTAAAGTTGGAGTTCCTACAATCCATTCTGTTGACCACTGATTATTAGTCCCAGTAGGACCTACATGTAATGAAGGTGTCATTGTTGAAAGGTCATCCACTTTATCATTTGAATTAGCATTTACTTCAACATTAATTTGATTCCCCCTCTCTACTTGGGAACTTGTCAATAACACAGGACTATTCGCTGTAGGGGTGTGATCAAGATTATGTGTAGATGTTTTAGCATTATTTCCACTATTCTTATCTGCAGTTAATCCTACAACTTCAGCACGTATACTTGTTGATTGTACATTTGAAGAAACTGAACTAGAATCAAAACTTGTTTGAAATGATTGCGTTGCACCATTTGTTGAAAATGATTGCAAACTATCTGAAAAAATCAAATCCTCTTGATTTGGACCCTTGACATGGTAAATATTCAAACTTCCACCAGATGTGTAAGCCTCATCACCATTATTTGTCACCATAGCTGAAATACTAAATTGATCTCCAATCTCAAACCCATTACCATTCCAATTATTGTTTACAACAGATAATGATGTTACTTCAATATCAATTAGTGGACCCATGTCACTATTTGCAGCTACATAAAAATCATTCCATGATGTATGTGGTCCTGACATTAATGCTGCTACTGTTACAGTGTTAGATGCTCCACCACCCGCTGTATTTGCAGGAACTGTCCAAGAGGCTGTTTGTGGAACATTTGCAGAAAGTGTGAACATCTGGAATCCTCCAGCACCATTTTTATTTCCTCCTGTAGTTAGCCAAGCAGCCCAACAATAATGAGGATATGATCCGTCATCATAACTTGTAGTACAAACTTTTTCTGTGACTGCAGCATACACATAAACTACTGCTGTTCCAGTGCCTAAATATTCTGCCTCAATTTCAATATCTAAATTATTTCCATTTGTAACTTGAGTTACTTTGATTTCATAATCTTGAGGATTTACCATATTCCCGCCAGATGAGAATTGTGGATCAAATTGACTGTCAGCATATCCATCGCCATCAGTATCAGAGCCACCGCCACCTACTGCGTAATAAGTTCCAGATGTTGCATCAGCAAAAGCAGTTGTGGGATATCCATTAGAATTTGCCATAATATGGTTGACTCTTCCAATGGAATTATGATCGTTTGGAGAACTATCTACAAAGGACACATAAGTAAAGTCATTTGGTAAATCATATGCTAATTGTTTCAATGAAGGTGAGGAATATGCCATACAAGGCCCACACCATGTTGCTCCTACATACTCAGCAAAAACTACTCCTCCATGTGCAGGTAATGAGGGGGGGCTTGCTGCCGAAAATTCAGGTAAATTCACCATTTCTAACGAGGTATCATTTTGTTCATTTGCTACCTCTTGAAAGGCCAAAATACTCGTTGATGTCAGCATCAACGTGCAAATGGCCAAGATAAACATTCTATGGTTGCTCATAGTAGTACGTTCGTAGACTCCATTATAATGATTCGCTATTGTTGCCTCTCTTACTACGTAAGAGGGTTAAATCTTTTTTAGCAAAATATGCATCTATCAGAACCTTCTGGGACTGTTGTGAGCGAACCTAATAATGAGGAAATTATTGCCCTTAGGGATGATGCTGGAAATTCATATTTAGTTGAAATTAAGGATGAACATATTAAAATAAAAGGTGTTGGTGTTTTTAATCCCTTAAATACATTATCAGACTCTAATTTCGGAGATAAAATCACAATAGGGACAAAAGAATTTTTTGTATTGCCCGCCAATCTTCCTGAACGATACAAAGGAATGAAAAGGAGAGCTCAAACAATACAACCAAAAGATGCTGGTTTTTTAATTACAAAGTTAGGCATTGGAGTAAAATCTAAAGTTTTGGAGGCTGGTTTAGGATCTGGAGGATTATCAATTCAAATTCAAAATGTAATGGGTAAAGATGGAATTCATATTACTGTTGAACCGAGAACTGAACATGCAGATGTTGGACTAATGAATATTAAAAATGGGCAAAAGGCAGGTTGTCATTCTGAAAATCACATTCATATCGAAGGTACAATAGAAGAATCTGTTTCAGAAATTTCTAATCATTGTAGTGAATTTGATGCTATTATTCTTGATCTTCCTGAACACACAACAGCGATTAGATCTGTGACACAATTACTACATTCAGGTGGAAGAATTGCTTGTTATTGTCCTGTTACATCACAAGTTGAAAACGCATGGATAGCTTGTGAAGAAGCAGGATTAGAAATCGAATGGGCTGGAGAACTAATTGAAAGGAAATGGGGTAGAGCCATGAAAGGAGGTATTCGTCCAGTTAACGGTCCTTTTGGACATACAGCATTTCTATTAATTGCAATAAAATTACAAAATTAAGAAACTCTAACCATTTCTGCACATTTAGGACATTTAAATCTAAATGGCGGTTTTTTGCCGATAGGAGGTCTTAATTTTGCTTGACATCCAGAACATCTTACAGTACCATCAGCTTCTAACTTATTCGTTGTGGTATCTATTGATATTGATTGCTCTACTGCAGGTAATTCAGGCAATTGAATTTCTGGAAGTGGAGGCTCCTCAATTGGAGGCAAATCATCTAATGGAGGCATATCAACCAATGCAGGTAATTCCATTTCAACGGTATTTTTATTCCTATTCTTAAATCTTCGAATTCTCATGAGAATCACTAAAAGAACTATTCCCCAGCCTGAAAATAATCCAATTAATGTCTGTTTACCATCTAGTTCTCCAACCATTAAATCCAAACCATTTGGAGGTAACCTTAATCCATCAACATCCACATTTAGTTTTTCACTATAATCGCTTTTAGATGCTGAAGATACTTGACTTAATGCAATGATTCTAAAGTCTGTATTAATTTCAGCATTGCCCTGCGGCGTGATAGTCAATATTATACTCATTTGAGAATCAGGATTTAATTCATATTCTGCGTCTCCAATAAATCCATCCCAAACAAATTCAAATGAACCAGCATTTGAACCTTCGACACTCAATGTTCCGCTTACTTGCTCATTAAGTAAATTCATTACAGTAACAGTAACAACACCACTACCATCATAATTCATTGATAATGAAGTTTCTGAGATTAAAACATCTACAACTGTTGAACCAGAATTATAATCACTAGAAATTTGATATTGTAATGTTTCAGAACTTTGCTTAGTAATGTCATTACTTGAAATTGCTGTAAAGGTTACAATATATGACCCCACATCTGTAGAATCTGGTATCTCACAAGAAAACGGTAGTGTAGATGATTCTTGTGCATCTATTTCTACACTTGATTGGATTATACAAGAAATACCATTTGAAGAAATACTAAAATTGTCATGTTGATTACCTTGATTACTTATTAGTAAATTACCTGATAAAATTTCTCCTGGAATTAAAATTGAATTAGATGCTTGAACTATTAATTCAGCCTGATTTACTGGATTTAAAGCAGTAATTATAATTGTATCTTTTACTGATGAGGTGCTAGTATCTTCCACATTAATTTCAATATCTACAGTTCCTATCGCAGTAGTTCTTTTTATTCCAAAATTAATTTGTATATTTTCACCAGAATCTAATGACAAAATACTTGAATCTAAAGATATATCGAAACCAGAAGAACCTATAACTGTAATTTCAAAAGTTGAAGAATCTGATCCAAGATTTGTAATTGTTAGTGTTAATTGTTCAAACTCATTATCGTCAACAACTGGAGATGTTCTTGATGCAGAAATATCAACACTTCCTAAAGAGGATACTTGAATAGTAACATTGAGTTCCTCCATCACTCCTGAATTTAATTCCTCAACGACTAATTTAACCTCATAATCTCCTGATTGACAATTTGAATCTGCTTCAAAATTAATTGATAATTCACGAACGCTATTTTGTTCTGAATTTGATAAATCTGAATCTGTTCCGTCCATGCTAATGCAAGATGCTAATCCGGAAACTGAGAGTAAATCGTATGAATTTGTTTGAGTTCCTGTATTCAAAATATCAATAATTAATTCAGCTGATGACCCTGCATTTATTTGCAATCTAGAATCTTGAGGCCCTATAAGTTCAAATGATGATAACCCTTCAACATCTAGATTATACTTTACTTCAGCCGTGGCACCATTAAGACCTATCAATTTTATTGTAACTTCTTTCATTCCAGACAAATTACTTTCTGAATCTAATGAAAAATCGATATCAACCGTACTTGTTTGCCCTCTCTCTATTGTTAGCCAACCTGGAGGTGGTGTTGCAATTAATCCAGAAGGTGTAACTACTTCAACACGATATTCATCCTGTTCAGTACCCAAATTCTTTACTGTAAATGTTACTGTTTTGATTTCATCAGATTTCAAAACATCTGTTGTTGGTGAATATAATTCAAG
>CATFLP010000096.1 GCA_949514915.1 Methanobacteriota archaeon
GGAAATGCTTGTAAAGAATTTACTGTAACATTCAAGAAAGCAGGTTTACCAGTGGCCAGTGATACATTTTTGACTGGAGGAAGTGGTCAGGAAACAATCAATTGGGAATTTGCTGTTGCAGAAAATATGACTGAATGGAAGAAAAATCAAGATAATATTGAAGTTCAAATTGAATATGAAGTACAAGCAGATAATAGTGCTATAGGTTGTGGTACGGTATTTGACTGTTCAGCAGAGATATATTTCTTCTATACTCATCCAGATGAAAATAGAGATAATGCTGGTACTGATTGTGATGGATGTAATTCAAATATGATTCTTCCAATCCTTGAGATTGATGTGCCATTACCTGGAGATGAAGATGGTGACGGTGAGGGAGGCTCTGATTCTGAATCTACACCAGGTTTCACAACAGCATTGATGATAACATCTATGATGGCAGCTGCAGTTGTATTAATCCCTAAGAAAAAGGAAGATTTAGAATAATTACAATTCTTCTAAATCTAAATCGATTTCGGTTTTATTTTCTAGGTTCTTGATACGAACTTTACCTTGTTCCCATTCATTGGGCGTAATCATAACCAGGGTTTTTGCTTGAGAGCGTTCTGCATGTTTGAAAACCCATTTCATTTTTCTTTCTTCCAAGATTAAATCTACACTTCTTCCATTAGATCTCAATCTATTAGCAACTTGCATGGCAGCATCTCGTAAATCTTCATTGAATGCAAATACAATGTCATCAATACCAGAGGGTAATTCTGGAATAAGATCTAAATCAGATAATAATTCCATAATTACAACATCTCCGAATCCAAATCCACAAGCAGGGATATCTGCTCCCCCAAATGTTGAAAGTAGAGAATCATACCTTCCACCTCCACAAATAGCCCTTAGAGTCCCATTTCTGTCAAATGCTTCAAACACAGTGCCAGTATAGTAAGCAAGTCCTCTAACTACTGATGCATCAAATTCTAACCATTCTGTAATACCATAACTTTTAGCTAAAGTCCATACTTGATTTAATTCATTTAATGCAGGATTATCTTCACCCAATACTTCATTTAATGATTTTAAATCTTTTAATGCTAATGTAGATTGAATTAATTTGATAGTTTCAGAATTTAATCCTAATTCAGTTAATTGTTCCTCAACAACTTCTTTAGGGATTTTATCTATTTTGTCAATAATAATACAAACAGGAGCGAATTGATCTTCATTAATTCCTGCAGATTCTAGAACATTTTGAAGTAATTTCCGATTATTGACTTTTATTCCTACTTGATTAGAATCGATACCAATGCGTTGAAAGAAATTAACCATCGCACATAATAATTCAACTTCTGCTTCAGCACCTTCAGAACCCCAAATATCCATATTCCATTGATAGTGTTCTCTAAGTCTACCCCTTTGCATACGTTCATATCTCCAGCATTGTGGAATAGAATACCATTTGAGCGGCATTGGTAGTGTATTCGCTTTTGCAAGAACCATTCTTGCTAAAGATGGAGTCATCTCTGGCCTTAGAGTAACCTTTCTTCCACCTTTATCTTCAAAATTGTATAATTGTTGAGTTATTTCTTCACCCTGTTTTCGAATATAGAGTTCTTCAGTTTCTAATATTGGTGCATCATATTCTTCAAATCCAAATGATTTAGCCGCTGCTTTGAAATTATCAAATAACCAATTTCTAACCCTCATTTCTTCGGGATAAAAGTCGCGAGTTCCCCGCGGAGACTTGAACATAAAGGTAAACCGAGAGAATTTAGGTTATGAAATAATCCGCTTGAAAACTAATTGAAAGCCAATAATTGGACTATTCGACTATTTCCGCATCAAAGATCTTGTCAGTACTATCTTCACCTAAAACAAAAATCATTTCATCGTCTGCTCCAGGTAGAGTTGAGATATCTACTTCTGCACCTTCAGGTATGTTTCTATACAATGGATAACTTGTTAATTTCTTATTGAAAAAGAAGAATGTTACTCCAACAACTCCCCAAAAAGCAAAGATTATACCTGCTCCTTTTGGATCTACTGGATTAAATGCAGA
>CATFLP010000097.1 GCA_949514915.1 Methanobacteriota archaeon
CCCAAAGTAATTTGATTACATTCCATCCTGCGCCTCTAAATTTACCTTCTAATTCTTGAACGATTTTGTGATTACCTCTAACTGGACCATCTAATCTTTGAAGATTACAATTAATTACAAAAACAATATTGTCTAAATTTTCTCTTGAAGCAAGAGTTAGTTCTGAAAGTGATTCTGGTTCATCAGATTCTCCATCACCCATAAAATACCATATTTTTGAATTTGAAGTGTCTGCTAAACCTCTATATTCTAAATAACGATTAAATCGTGCTTGATGTATTGCTGTTAATGCACCAAGCCCCATACTTACTGTAGGATATTCCCAAAAATTAGGCATTAATCTTGGATGAGGATAAGATGACAATCCTTTACCTCCAACTTCTTGTCTAAAATTTCTAATATTTTCTTCATTAAGCCGTCCATCAAACCATGCTCTAGCATAAATTCCAGGACTTGCATGCCCTTGCCAATATACATGATCTCCCGAATCTAATCCGTCCTTACCTCTAAAATGATGATTGAAACCGACTTCCCATAAATGAGACACGCTAGCATAAGTGGAAATATGTCCTCCTATCCCTGCAATATTTTTATTTGCACTAGATACCATCATCATTGCATTCCATCTTATCATATCATGCAATGTTTTCTCAATATCTAAATTCCCTGGATATTCTAATTCTAAAGAGTGATGTATTGTATTTAGATAAGGAGTAGTTGCTATTCTCGGTATTTCTAATCCATTTTCTTTTGCAGCTTGAATCGTCTCTAATAACAATCTCTCTGCCCTTTTAATTCCGTGAACATCTATTACTGAAAGTATTGATTCTATCCATTCAACAGTTTCCTCCTCGTCTGAATCTGGCGTGCTAAATCGAAAAGGGGATTCACCCATAAACATCTCTCATGTTTTGCGCATATTTCACTACCCTTAACGATTACTTAAGGGTTAAAATGTTAAAGTCAGGCATTAGGGAATAAATATGGGCGGTAAAAAATCAATAAAGAACGTCCTATTAAATAAAAAAAATAATCTAATGAACGTTAAAAAAGAAAGGCCAATATTTTTTATTTGGAAATTCATAATAGGAATTATAATTATTATTTTTTCATTAATTATAGGTTATCAATTATTCACTAACACGGAATCAATTAGTCAATTAATTCAAGATTCTGGAAATATGGGGCCATTAGTATATCTCTGTATATTATCAATTGCAATTGTCATGTTATTCCCTACTCCTATTCTGAAAATCTTTACTGGAACTTTTTTTGGATTTTCTTTGGGTTTACTAATTAATTTTTTAGCAAGCATGATTGGTGGATTATTGGCTTTTTTTGTTGGAAGATATTTTTTTAGAGATACTGTCTCAAAAATTATCATAAAAAATAAAATTACAAGAGATTTAGAAAATTCCCTTGAAAAAGAAGGTTTAAAATTATCATTTCTAATAAGATTAAGTCCGTTAATACCTGATGAATGGTTAAATTATGTTCTTTCAATCTCACCAATTTCAACAAAAACATTTATTCTTTCAAATTGTTCAAGTATTGTTTATTCATTAATTTATGCATATTATGGTGCAATTTTAGGTAGAGTTGTATTTAGTCAAAAAGGACTATTAGAGGTTGATTATACAATAATTGATTGGATTTTAATGATTTTAGGAATTATAGCTACAATAATTAGTATAATTATTGTTACAAATATTTCTAAAAAAGCATTCGAAAATGCTACTTTTGAATAAGAATAATCAAGCGAAAACTTGACCCCCTTAGTCGGCTTCGGGGATACATGAGCGAAATTCCAGAGGGGTTATTCTATACAGCCGAACATGAATGGGTAAGAGTTGAAAACGATGGTTCTGTAACCGTAGGTATTACAGATCATGCACAAAATGCATTGACAGATATTGTGTATGTTGAATTACCAGAAGAAGGTGAACACTTTGAAAATCATGATGAGTTTACAATTGTTGAATCAGTAAAAAGTGCTAGTCCAGTTTTTCTCCCCTTTGCTGGATCTGTTATTTCTATTAATTTAGAATTAGAAGATACTCCAGAATTAATTAATAAATCTCCATATGGAGAAGGCTGGATTGCAAAATTTACAATTAATGATCCTGATGAATTGAATTCCTTGATGTCTGCAGCCGATTACAAAAGTCATATAGATGAATAAAGGAGTAGTTGATATCGAAACTCCAGAGTATAGCATTTATGTTGATGGTTCATGTTTAGAAAACATGAATGTGAATAAAGATACTTTGGCAGGATGGGGGATGGTTGTTGTAAAGGGTGATTCTCGATTAGGTAAAGGTAAGGGTGAAATAATTTTTGA
>CATFLP010000098.1 GCA_949514915.1 Methanobacteriota archaeon
TCAATGAAAATTAAACGTAAACCGATTAATGAAAGATATGCATCTCAAATCGAATCATTATACCAAAATTAGGATGGAGAAACATGATAATGATTATTGTGGGTGCTTTACTTATGGCATATGGTGTTTTTTGTATGGTAAAGGGTGGAACACATGTTAAAAATGTAGGTTGGAGGAGTAAAGAAGAATATCCTAGAACATATTACTTTAATATTATCTCCTTGATGATATTAGGAGCATCTATGATTGCTATGCATTTCATTAAAACATAGGTTTACTAGTAAAATTCTAATTGGGGAATTTACCTATGGATCTAAATTATAAAAAAATAATATTTACTCTGATTCTCTTAATTGGAATAATATTTGCAATAATTAATCGTGAAAGTTTTGATAATAAAAATATTAAAAATATATTAGAATTTTATGGAACTTTTGCGCCAGTTATTTTTATATTTATTTATGCACTAGCAACAGTTCTTTTTTTACCTGGTTTAATCTTAACAATTCTTGCTGGTGCTTTATTTGGACCCTTTTTTGGAACTATTTATGCCATATCTGGAGCAACACTAGGAGCAACTTTAGCATTTTTAAATGCAAGATATATCTCATATGGTAAAATTGAAAAAATGATTGAAGGGAGTAAATTAGAATTTATCAAAAAAAGTGTTGAAGAAGAAGGATGGAAATTTGTAGCATTTACAAGATTAGTACCATTATTTCCATTTAATTTACTAAATTATTCATTTGGATTAACAAAAATAAAATTAAGTGAATATATTTGGTCTAGCTTTTTATTTATGATTCCTGGCACTTTAGGATATGTATATTTAGGTTTCACAGGTACTGAAATTGTCACAGGTGGAGAAAACATAATTCAAACAATTCTAATACTAATTGCAATTTTAGTAACTGTAATGTATTTGCCACATTATATTAAAAAGGTTTCAAAAATGAAGGGATCAATAGATTAACGGAAAATTACTCCTGGTTCAAGGGGGAAAGCAAATTTAGATTTGCTAAGTTCTTCCTCTCCTTCTCCCGCCCTCAAAACATGAATGATTTGTAGTTCTAATTCATCGGAAATAAATTCCGCTGCATTTTGTAAAACTTTATTCTCATCTAAATCGGATAAAATCATTTGTTTTTGAATTGTTTTCCATTTGAATAATTGTCCAAGCATTTTCTTTTTCCATAATTGGCTTGCTTCACCACGTATTCTATCATCATTCCAAAACTCTTGTTGTTGAATTATGGAAAATGCAGTATTGATTTTTTCACCTGATATTTGAACTTCTAGCCCTATTTTTGCCATTTTATTTTTCCATATTTCAGAAGTTTGTATAATTATTTCATTTGGTTTTTGCTTCATATGTTTTATTGCCATTTGACGAACATTTCTTGCTTGTTCGAGAAAACTTTTGAGATATTCTTCTTCTGAAAGTATTAGAAGTTCATTTGAACTTAATTCAAAATTAACATTTTCTATTTCATGAGCAGCTAGGAGAGTTTCTTTACCAAGCATATGCCACCATTCTTCTGATAAATGCGGAGTTGCAATTTGTAACATTGGGGTCCATATTTCTAATAATTTACGTCCTACTTCAATATTAGAGCCCCCTCTTCGAAGATACCAATTTAAATCTGTAATCATGTCATAATGAGTGATTTGTACTGCTGCACGTAAATTTACTTCATCCATTGAATTTTCCCATTCAGAATATCGTTGTTTTGCAGAAGCAATAAGCCAATTATCAATTGGTTTGGCTTCTCCACTCCATTGTAATATTGTTTCTGGGATTTTATACAATTGATTGATTTGTTTCCAAGCGGAATGAACTCCTAAATCGCTCCATTCCATTTCTGCTTCGGGCTGTGCTGCAAATAACATGAATAATCTCACCGTATCTGCTCCATACTTTTCAACCATAGCTTCAGGAGATACTGTATTTCCAAGACTTTTAGACATCTTTGCACTTCTTTCTCCAAGTTTTACTCCGCAAGTTGGACAATTTAATCCATAAAATTTAACATTAAATGTCACATTGCATGGAGAACAATATGGTGCTGGCTTATTTACCATCCCTTGACATAATAACCTTTGAAATGGTTCATCAATATCGTGCATTCCAAGATCACGTAATGCTTTAGTCCAAAACCTAGCATAAATCAAATGCATCTGTGCGTGTTCAATTCCACCACAATAAAAATCTACATTCATCCAATAATTTACAATTTCTTTATCAAATGCTTTTTCAAAATTATTAGCATCTGAAAATCTTAAAAAATACCAAGAAGAATCTACAAAAGTATCCATTGTATCTGTTTCTCTTCTAGCATCTTCTCCACATTTAGGACATTTTACATTGGTGAATGTTACAGAAGTTTCAAGGGGATTTCCTTTACCAGTAAATTCTACATCATCGGGTAATAATACAGGTAATTGATCTTCGGGAACTGGAACTACTCCACATGATTCACAATGTATAATTGGAATAGGGGTGCCCCAATATCTTTGTCTACTGATCAACCAAGGCCTAATTTTCCATTGCACCATTCCTTTTCCTGATTTTTGCATCTCTAATTTTTTAATTACTAAATTTTTTGCATCGTCACCAAAAGTTCCATCAAATCCAGACTCTGTAGAATTAATCATCCAACCTAATCCTGTAAAAGCTGCAGTCAAGTTTTCTGATTCTTTTTCTTCTTTATTTTTTACCAGAACCTGTTTAATATCAATTCCATATCTTTTTGCAAATTCAAAATCACGTTGATCGTGAGCTGGTACTGCCATTACTGCTCCAGTACCATATCCATAAAGAACAAAATTTCCAGCGTAAATTGGTACTTTTTCTCCACTAATTGGATTAATGGCATATTTCCCCAAAAAAACACCCTTTTTATCTTTCAAGACTTTTTCACGATCAAAATCTGACATTCTAATTGCTTCATCACGTAATTCTTTCCACTCATTCTCATATTCAGTACCTAATACTAATTCTTCACAAAGTGGGTGTTCTGGAGCGAGTGTGACAAAAGTAACTCCAAAGATTGTGTCTGGACGAGTAGTGAATGCTTCAATAAATGATTCCGTATTCTCTATTTGGAATTTAATTAATGCGCCTTCTGATCTACCAAGCCAATCTTGTTGCAATAACTTCACTTTTTCTGGAAAATCAATTATCTCCAAATCATCTAACAAATCCTGTGAATAATCTGTAATTTTCAAAAACCATTGACTCATATCTTTTTGTTTAACTTCTTCACTACATCTCCAACAACGTCCATTTTTAACTTGCTCATTTGCTAAAACTGTAGAACAATCATTACACCAATTCACAGGAGCGAAATCACGATATACTAATCCATTTTCTAGAAATTTAAGAAAGAACAATTGATTCCACTTGTAATAATTTTCATCATGGCTTTTTACTTGACGATTCCAATCATAAGAAAAACCCATTCTTTTAATTTGTTTAGTGATAGAAGAAATATTTCTTTCAGTAATCTCCCTCGGATGTTTATTTTCAGCTATTGCTGCATTTTCTGCAGGCATTCCAAAGGAATCAAAACCCATTGGATAAATTACATTAAACCCCTGTGCTCTTTTGTATCTAGCTACTGCATCTCCGATTGAATAATTTCTAACGTGCCCCATATGCATCTTACCTGAAGGATATGGATACATTTCTAAACAATAAAATTTTGATTTGTTGCTATCAACTTTGGACACGAATATTTCGGCTTCTTCCCACTTCTTTTGCCAATTAGATTCACTAATTTCCGGGTGGTAATCGCCAGACTCCATACTTTTTCCCAGTAAGAACTAAACATCAACCCTTCGGAAAAATAATGCATTCTAATGATTATTTGATTTGAAATAAATTTTTAACAAACTACTAAACAACGAAGTTTGAAAACAGTAAATGGGGGAGAGTGATGAGCCGCAGGAAAATTATTGAATTGACTCCATCTTCGGAGTTAACTGTACTTCAAGCACAATTAGGTGGATGGGATAATCTTAATCATTTATTAATTTGTAATTCAACAAAAAATGCATTATTAATTGATCCTTTTTCTGGTGATTTTTGGTCGGAAGTTGTAAAAGAAAGAGAACTTAATTCCATTACTATTGGATTAACACATAGCCATTGGGATCATACAAAAGGAGTTGAAGAATTTTTAAAAATTAATCCTAATACTGAAATCTATGTTCATAAATTAGAATATGAAAGGGGATGGGAAGGCCCAGATACTCATCATTGGACACATCCTCCACATACTTTTGTAAATTTAAATATTGGAAATTTAATTTTTGAAATCCATTGTACACCAGGGCATACTCCTGGACATATAACATTCATTGGACATGGAGTTGTTGTTTCAGGTGACTGTTTATTTCTTGGCAGATGCGGGAGAACTGATTTATATGGTGGAAATATGTATTCAATGTGGGAATCTCAAATGCATTTACATATCCAACTTAAAAATTTACCAAAGGATTGGATTGTACTTCCTGGGCATCAATATTCCATGGATGATGGAAATAACCCTACATTCATTACAATAGATTACCTTTTAGAAAATAACCCTGCAATAAAAAAGCAGTCATTTGAAGAATTTTCTAAATTAGAATTTTTAGAATTTGATGATTCTTTAGCAGAAAAAGCGAAAAGAGAAAGGGCAAGAAAAGAGGAAATATAATGAGCAAATTACCAAAAATTAGTGTTTCTGTGGAAGATCGTTTGATACTTCATCTATATGAAGAAAGACATCAAAAGGATAGATTTATGGTTACTGCCTCTGTTACTAGGCCTGGTATTGCAGAAGCATGTGCACTTCATGCCCCAAATGTGAGTAGAAGCATGAGAGAACTAGTATCAAATTCAATTGTTGAAGTGCATATGCGTTCTGTAAAAGGAGATACGAGAAGGCAAAAAACATGGCAGTTAACTGAAAAAGGTGAGACTTTTGCTAAACAATTATGTAAGGATTTAGGGAATTTGAAAATATTAATTCGAAATAAAAAAGGAGAATTATTGGAAGTATTAGCATCTGATGTATCATTTAAATTAGAAACGGAATTATCTTTGTTACAGATATTAATGCATGCATTACATGAAGGGGTCTTAACTTATGGGGATATCAGATTTGGTCCGATACATAAAAAGGAAATTAATTCCGATAATAAATCTATAATTATGAGCGGTGCATATTCAACATACCAAACAAAACCTCCTCAAATTAGGCAAATTCATGGAAGGAAGGAAGAAACAAATAGTTTAGAAAACTGGTATGACTCTTCATCACCTTGCATGGTTGTTACTGGTATTGCAGGAATTGGTAAATCTACTCTTTGTGCTGAATGGTTATCTCATAATAATCACAATTGTATTTGGTATCCATGTCAACCTTGGGATACTGAATTAGGTGTAGCTACTAGTCTACTTCATGCACTAGGAGTAAGAGAAAATAATGACCCGTTTAGACTTATTGAAACATTACCACTTTCTCCAAAACAATCTTTAGAAATAGATTTGTTAAGGCGTAGACTTATTGAATTACTTAATGTTGAAAAAAATGATTTGTTGTTTGTATTAGATGATGTCCATAACTTGCCTAAATCTGCAATGAAATTAATTGGTGCTTTACTTCAAATAACTCAAAAAACAAACTTAAGATTGTTACTTATTTCAAGAAAAGAACTAGAATTTTATGATAGAAGAGATGTTCATACGCGTAATCTTGTAAATGAATTGTCATTAATCGGATTAACAATTGAAGAATTGAATTTATGGCTAAATAATTTTTCAGAAGGCCCTATTTCTGCCGAAGAAATTCATTCGGTAACGGGAGGTCATCCATTAGCTGTTGAACTTCTAGAAATGTATGGACAAACTGTTCATGGCGACTGGTTAAGATTTTTAGATGAAGAAATTTTGAATGTTTTACCAAAAGCCGAATATGAATTATTGGCAATTCTTGCTAATTCTAAAAGACCAATCCCCTGGCCAGAATTAGCACAAATGTCTAATTTTAATGGCAAACCTCCTGAACAATTAATTTCCCATGGATTATTAATTGAGTTAAATGATGGTTTTTGGTTACATGAAGCACTTAAAGAAAGACTACTAAGAGAGGTTGGTTCAATTCAAAATGAAAGAAAAAAGAAACTTGAATCTATTGATTAATTCATATGACCATTCAACCAATTATCTAAATTAATTTTAGAATCTGCTCCTGTTCTTTGATCTGCAACTTGCCCTTCATTAAACAAAACCAGAGTTGGTATTCCTCTAACTCCGAAACGACCAGGCGTATTTGGATTATTATCTGTATTTACTTTAGCAATGGTAATATCTCTTTCACTTGCAATTTGTTCTAAAATTGGTGCTACCATTTTGCATGGTCCACACCATGGAGCCCAAAAATCAACAAGCACCCATCCAGTTCCAGTTATTTCGTCAAATGTTGCATCTGATGCATCTACTACTTTGCCCATAACTACTCCAACGCAACTACAATTAAGAGTATTTGCTCTAATTTTTAATTTATTATCTCATTAATCACTATAAGAGGTCCATTTAACCCCCATATAGAGCCGAATGATTATAGCGCCGAGTATTTTAACTGCAGATTTTTGTGAAATTGGAAATCTAGTTGATCAAGCAATAGATGCTGGTATTAATTGGATTCATTTAGATATCATGGATGGTAACTGGGTAGTAAACAAAACTATTACATTTGGACCTGCAGTAATTAATTCAATTAGAAAAAGAGTGGGTGATGAAATTACTCTAGATTGTCATTTAATGATTACAAATGCTGAAGATACATGGGAACAATTTGCAAATGCTGGTGTTGATTTGATAATTGTACACATTGAAGCCGTTGAAAATATGGATTTATTAATTCAAAAAATTACAAATGCAGGTAAAAAATGTGGTATTGTGTTTAATCCAGATACTTCTGTAGATGAAGTGTTAAAATATTTAGATAAAATTGACCTTGTATTAGTCATGTCTGTTGTTCCTGGAAAAGGCGGCCAATCTTTTATACCTGAGGTTGAAAATAAAATTAGAACTCTACGTGAAAATATAGATATTCAAAAAGAAGAAACAGGAAAAGATGTGAAAATTATGATTGATGGGGGAATAAAAGCACATAACATCTCTCTAGTTAAAGAGTGGGGTGTTGATATCTCAGTAGTTGGCTCTGGTTTAATTAATGAAAAAGGGACTATTAAACAAAATCTTAATGAAATCCAAAATGCATTAGCTAATTGAGGCTATGGTATGCAAAAAATATTGATAATAAGCAATGTATTTCCATTAGATAAAAACCCATCAAGAGGGTGTTATATTTTGGCTCAGGTAAAATTGTTAATCTCTGCAGGATATGATGTAAAAGTGGTAAACCCCTTGCCATTTGTTCCCCCCTTTTTTCAAAAATTAAATGAAAAATTTCAAGGATTAAAAAATTTAAAAAAACATAAAACTATCGAAAATATAGATGTTTTCCATCCAAGATATCTTTGTTTTCCAGGGACTATGTTTCCAAATATTAATCAAAAATTAGCAAAAAGAATAACCTCTAGAATTTACAAATGGATTGAAGACTGGAATCCAGACATAGTACACCTTCATAGTATACATCCACTATTAAAAGTTGGAGAAACTATTGCAAAAAAATTAGATGTTCCTTTTTTTATTACTGTACATGGTTGGGATTTTGATGTTGGAATAAATAATAAAAAAATATATAACTCCATTGTTAAAATTTCTTCAAATATTTCTGGTATATGTGTGGTAAATAATAATCATTTAGATATTGCAAGACGAATTATAAAAGAGCAACAATCCCATTATATCCCCTGCCATGTCGATATAAAATTAAAATATCACAGGACAATTGATAAATTTGATTTGAAAAATAAAAAAATAAAGTTATTATTTCCTGCAAACCCATCTAGAAGTGAGAAGAATTACTCCTTATTTTTAAACACGGTTAAGGAATTAGAAAAAAAGGGTTGGGAAATTGAAAAAGATTATCTAAAAAATGACTCCAGAAAAAAAACAATTCAAAAATTCCATTGGGCAGATTTAGTATTACTTACAAGTAAAAGAGAAGGGGGGCCATTAGTAACTAAAGAGGCAATATTTTGTGGCTCAAGAGTTGTTTCTACTCCTGTTGGAGATTCTTCATTATGGTTACCTTCAAATTCTGTTTCACAAGATTTTACCTCAAAAGCATTAGTAAAATCAATTGAAAGTGCATTAAGAAATGATGTTGATGAATGGAATATTCCAAAACATTTCGAAGCAGGAAATGTACTAAAGAAATTAATTGAATTATATCAAATAAATTAAAAATTAATGAAGGTGTGCCATTATTAATGCCAACAATAGAATGGATGGAATCTGAGGTCCGAAAAGTCTTGCCAAATTGTATTGTTAAAGTTACAGATTTGACAGGGGGTGGAGACCACTTCCATCTAAGAGTTGTCGATGAAGAATTTGAAAATAAAAGGCCATTAGCTAGACAAAAAATAATACTTAATCACTTTAAACAATTTATTCCATACCAAGTACACGCCCTTGACATTCAAGCATTAACACCAGAACAAGCATCAAAAACCTCTGAAAATGTTTTTCATCCTCATGGTGGTGGGCAAGGTATTCATTCACGATCTATTGAGCGAATGAAAAAAAAGAAAAATGGTGAATAAATATGGAATTATGGAGCAAAGAATGGTTAGACAATATAGTAGCAGAACATGATTTAGTTCTATTTATGAAAGGTACTCCTGAAGAACCTCAATGTGGTTTTTCAAATAGAGCGGCTCAGGTTTTAAACCAATTCCAGGTTCCGTTTGCTGCAATAAATGTATTAATTGATCATCGAGCCATCCCCTCTGTTTGTGAATGGGCTGACTTCCCGACAATGCCACAAATTTATGTCCACGGTGAATTAATTGGTGGTTCTGATATTGTTTTAGAGATGTATGAATCTGGTGAATTAAAAGAAATGTACGATGCCGGTAGACAATAGGTGGAATTATCACACCTTCTTAGCTCGGTCATATATGAACAGAATACTAGATGGCATTAATGTTTTAGATTTGTCAAGAATTCTAGCGGGTCCATATGCTGCACAAATACTTGCAGACCTAGGCGCTGATGTAACGAAAGTTGAAGCTCCTTGGGGAGATGATACACGTAGATGGGGACCTCCCTTCACAAAGGGTTTTGAAAATGAAAAAGTAGCTGCTTATTATTTATGTTGTAATAGAGGAAAAAAAGTAATTCAAGCAGATCTAAAACTTGAAAAAGAAAAAATCCGTTCAATGATTATGGATGCTGATGTGGTTATTGAAAATTTTAAACCAGGTACTTTAGAAAGACTTCTTGGACCAATACCAAAACATGTAATCTTATGTTCTATTTCTGGATTTGGAGCTACTGGACCAAGAAAAGATGAACCAGGTTATGATTTATCATTACAAGCAAGATCTGGAATTATGAGTATTACGGGAGATGAAAATGGCCCTCCAGCAAAAGTAGGTGTGGCTTGGATTGATGTAATTACAGGATTAAACGCGAGTAATGCAATATTAGCTGCATTATTAGAAAAAGAAAGAACGGGAGTTATTAGAAAAATAGACATTAGTTTATGGGATTGCGCAATTGCTGCACTTGTTAATCAAGCACAAAATATGCTTGCATCTGGAAAAAACCCTTCAAAAATGGGATCTGCACATCCTAATCTAGTTCCTTATAGGGCATTCAAAGCGAATGATGGATGGTTTGTAATTGCCGTAGGTTCAGAACCTCAATGGGAAAAATTATGTAAAATTCTTCAAATAAATAATTTACCTGAATGGAGAACTAATGAAGGTAGAATAAAAAATAGAGTTGAAGTGGAATTATGTATTTCTGATAAAATTCAAAATTATAACAGGGAAGATTTGGAAAAAATCCTTTTGGGAATTCCTTGTGCTCCAATAAATACAATTAAAGAAGCATTAAATGATCCCCAATCAATTTCAAGAGGGGCAATAAAAATGATTGGTGAAGTTCCTACTTTAGCTAGCCCTCTTAGATTCATTAAATAAAAAAACCCCCCAAGGGCCTCAGCCCTTGAGGGGTCCGTATTCAGGTTAAAACCTGTATTATCCGAAACTTTCCTCTAATTACTTAGAGAATGCTTACTTCAGTGGTTCCTGCTAATACTTTACCTTTGTAGTATACAGTAATATCAAGGTCACATGTACTTGTTGTTTGTGCTCCACAAATATCGTATCCGTTCTCATAAATTGTAAGAACTTCTGTACCTTGCCATAAACCATCATCTGTACTGTCTTCTTGGAAGATAATACATTTAGCATCAGTAGTTGCTTCACCAGCAGCGTCTCCTGAATTCATTGATTGTAGCATTGCCATTAAATCAATTAATCCTGGATCCATGTTACCATTGCTGTCTATGTATGTAGTCATAATTTTACCACTACCTAGACCAAGGTCATGTACATACTGTGTATAGAAACCAGCATTGAAGTTAGGATCTGTGTATTCACTACCTAATACTGCAGCAAGATTACTTAATAATCCAACTTGATCAGACCAGAAAGCTAGGTTGATTCCTAAATCTGGGTTCATAATAATCAATTGGAATACTGTTTCTCCTCCAGTGTTCATTCCAGCTCTAAATACTCCAATTACTCCAGAGTATGCTCCAAAGTTAACTGATGTTTCATCAATAGTGATTCCACTACGTGCTTCAAAACCTTGAGCTGCGGAAGTACCATCGTCTACATTATTTTCATCTGCATCAATACCTGCAATTTGGTAAGCAAATACATCCATTCCACCATTAACTAAATCTAAAGCATTATAGTAAACGTATGTGTTTCCTGTTGGACTGTTTAATACAGTTCCAAATGTTCCAAATACACCTTGTCCAGCAGTATTAGCTGACAATGCACTACCTTGATTATCTGCACCAATTCCTACTAAAGTGAATCCTCCAGCAGTAGTTCCTCCAGCATGCATATCAGTGGATTGACCGACGATTAACCAGTTAAGGTCATTAGTAAATCCAAGTGCATATCCTTGTACATTAGCATTTGTTCCAAGATGCATAATTCCCATATCAGGGTGGTTGATCATTGTTTCTAATCCAGCATCACTCATGAAGATTAGAGCACTGTCTGTACCAACCATTCTGTTGTTCTTTTGGATTGCAACATTAAAGTCACCATGATCTCCGCCACCAAGTACTGATTTCAATGTTGATGTTCCATCATCATTTTGATACCAATACATGATGTCTCCCATAGCTGCAATTGCTTGGGATGGTCCTGCACCTGTTGTTGCGTAATCATACACAAATCCAGCACCAGTACCAGTCACTGTAATAGCTCTAATACCGTTCATTGCGACTTGGCCTCCAGCACCATCATCATAGTACATCATACCAGTTACTAGAACTTCAAGTCCTGGAACTTGAGGGTTGTAGTCTCCAGCATATTGGCTTGCAAAGTACAAGTATTGTCCTGCAGATTCAACAGATGTTACTACATCAAATGAGTGTCCATCATTTGGATCGTCAGAGTTTGCATTAACTCCGTAGATGTAGTATGTATAATCATCATCTACTGCATTACCAACACCAGCTTGTGTTCCAGCATTTAACGTGTCAAAATCATATGACAAGAAAAATGAATTGTCAGTGGAAAGACCAGTTGACATATCCATTTCGTATGCTGTAGCATAGAAACCTGCATTGTTAGGCAATCTTGATGCCCAGTTTGCAGCAGTACCGTCTGGTAATTCTCCGTTCCTATCTCCGTCTGTAGATAAGTCATGAGCATTGTTATCACTTATTAGGTTGAAAACGTTAATTTCTTCACCTAACGCGGATACTTGCCCAATCTTACATTCAGATAAGGTTCCATCTTCACCACCAACACTAACTTTCAAAAATGACCATGATAAATCATCTGGCCCGTTTGAAAACCGCATTCTAAGCAGGGGGTCGTTCACAGCGGAGCTTGTAGTTGGTCTGATATCTTCAGCAACGTAGTTGTTGAAGGTCCCAAAGTCTGTTTGGTTGCCAGCTAATTCACTAGCCCACACATACAGAACACCAGCTAAAACCACAGTAATAGCAACCATTAGAATAGTTGCAATTACAGGGCTCACCGCTTCATCTTCGTTCATTAATTCACATGAAGTTTCTTTCTTCATGCGCATACGCAGAATATTAGCGGTTATAACGGTATCTAGTGTGTTTTTGAACACCTAATTATATCTTCAATATTTTAATCAATATTAAAAATGAATGAAAATGACTTTTTTATGGGCAAATAGTCAAAAAATAACATTTTTGAAAAATAAAAAAAGGCCCCCAAGGAACCTCGGTTCCTTGAGGGCTCGTATTTCAGATCTTGTCTGATTTTTCTAAAGCATTGTTAGTAATTAAGCTACAGCAACAATACCGGATGTACCAGCAATTGGCTTACCTTTGTATTGCATTGAAACTTTTACTTCACAGGATGCGCCTTCAGCACCTGATCCAGCTGAACCACAGATATCTGTGGAACCGCCTTCAGCGATGGAGATTACTTCATCGCCAGACCATACAGTGTCAGCTGTTTCTTCTCCAACAGAGCAATCAGCTCCGTTAGGGGAACACTTGTATGTTTTACCGTCTTCTTCATCAAACAGTGTAATTGTCAAGAATGACCATGTTAGGTCATCTGGTCCATTTACGAATGATAATCTCATTAGATTATCAGTCATTCCGTCTGTTGTTGCGGTTGGGTGGTCTTCAGCTTTGTATTGGTTTAGGGATCCAGCTTCAGTTTGGTTACCTGCTAGCTCACTTGCCCAAACGTACAAAACACCTGCTAGAACTACAGTAATTGCAACCATTAGAATGGTAGCAATAACTGGGCTCACTGCTTCATCGTTTTTCATTTCGTTTTTCATTTTATTCACCTGCCCATCTGTATAGAGGGGCGCTTCGCCTAATGTGCACTTACTTATCATAGTTTCGCGCGATAAGTGTTAACAATAACACCATTTCTAAAGTAAATTAAACTAATTTTAATATTATAAAAAACAAAGACGGTTACAAAAGATTAGAAAAAATAACATTTTGAAAAAAAGGGTGAGCAGGAGGAAGCCCGTAGAGGGGATGGGATGCACTCGACGAGAAACTCGCCTCCCACTCAGAAGACACTAGTTCTTTTTTATGTATAAGAATTTGCATCATTCAACAGTCAATATTTCAGGGCCACCGTCCGTGATATGGACCGTATGTTCAAACTGGCCAATTAACCCTCCATCTGAACATCTCAATGCATGATATGTTTCTAAAAATCTTACACTAATTAGTTTCTTTACTAGTGCATTCCATTTACTTTGCCTACTTTCTTCATCTGCTTCTGGAAATGGCTTTTTCAATATTGGAAATGCCCATCTTTCAGCAAATGGCAAATTACTATATCTAGTTTCCAAATTTCTAGCTAATTGTGCTCCTAATGGTTTTAATTTTTTCTTTGCTAAAGCTTTCCTTATGTCTAAATCTCCAGTAACTCTGTATATATTACTAGAATTACTTGGTTGTATGTTTTCAATTAAACCTGATTTCCCTGTTGTGTTAAATGGTTCTACTGCATAAAATGAATTGTTTTCTACAACTCCTTGGAATCCCATATGATCACGTCCACAACGATAAGAAGGGACACTAACTCCTGCATGTAATTCTCCAACTTCTAATTTGTGTCCACAAAGATTTCTGATTGATGTAAACCCTGCATCAATTACTGGTTGTTCTGCTGCTTGTCCAACCTTATGCCAAGGAGTCCCTGGATGCATTTGCTCAATTGCAGAATCTCTTGATTCCTTGGATGCTCTAATTTGTTCAGTATGATTAGCTCCATTTCCGACTTCTAATGTTAATGCATTATCTCCAATTCTTCCATGTATTTGAACACCTACATCTAATTTAACCAATTGGCCTTTCTCAAATACCATCCTATCTTCCCAACCTTCCAGAGGGCTAATATTGTGATCTGTAGTAAAATGTGCGGCTACATTATCAACAGCAATAGTTGCTGGAAACGCTGGCTTTCCTCCATGTCTTATGATGTATCTTTCGGCTTTTTCAATTACGTCATGCCAAGAAACTCCTGGCTTAATTTCATCCTTGATATTTTCCAAAGTACGCCTAGCAACATGCCCTGCATCTTTCCAAAGTTTCAAGTCATCTTCATCGACCATGCAGCCACTTCCTCCCTCGAGATTACGCCCTCTCTGATAACGGTTACCTTTGAATCTACTTTTAGCAAGGTACTTGGAAGGCCTCCTGTAGTTGCTCCACCAAGAAATTGATTTTGATTTAATCTTAAATCATTAGCCGCTTCTTTACACTCTTTAGATGGCTTTTTGCCACTTATGTTGGCACTTGTTGCAGTAAGTGGTCCGCTCACGGAAATTAATTTTCTTGCCAATTCATCAACAACTGGACGTACGGCTATAAAATCCCCCCCTAGTCTCTGATCCATTGTTTTTTTTGCTGGCAATAATAATGTTAAGCTACCCTTTGGGAAAAATTCCAATAACTCCATTGAAACATTATCAAACATTATTAAGTTTGAAACTTGCTCTAAATCTAAAACTCCCAAACTAACTGGTAAATTAGTTGGCCTATTTTTAATTTTAAATAAATTATCTAATGCTTTTTTATTTGGTTTACAACCAAGTGCTGGTAAAGTGGAAGTAGGATATATTATTACATCATCATTATTGAGATAATCCAATATTTGAGCAAATAATTCTTCATCTATCATATCTATGCCTCGTTAATATTGGGTTTCCATTCTTAATAATATTATCAAGTTGGTGGGCCAGATGACGGTTTCTTGAATGCTGATGTAGGAGGTGCGCCTGATGGCGGTCCTGAAGGTGGACCTGAAGGTGGAGTGTTTGCTGGAGGTCCTGATGGCGGTCCTGAAGGTGGAGTGTTTGCTGGAGGTCCTGATGGCGGTCCTGAAGGTGGGCTTGAAGGTGGTGCTTCTCTAACTGATGGTGATGTATCTGAATGGGCATTTACAGCAGGGGCGGTTCTTCCAGGGCTAGTTGGTGGTGCTTCGTGCACCCTATTTCCTTGAGTTGGAGGGGGGGCCCTTGCATTTTCTTCGCTTTTTGAAGTCATTCCACTCGAAGTGGGGGAGATCTTGTTAAGAATATCTGGAGAAAGTAACGGATCGGGGTTACTAGGAGTTGTTGGGGGAGCCATTGATGGTTTTGGAGGAGGGGCCATTGATGGTTTTGGAGGAGGGGCCATTGATGGTTTTGGAGGGGGTTTTGAAGGCACTTCTTCCCAAGATTTTGAAACTGGAGATGCTGGTTTTAATGCTAGTTTATCTACATTATTTTCTACTAATTCATCTTCATTTTCGGCTTCTCTTGATGATGATTCTGGTGTTGCTTCAAATTCCATTTTAATCTCAATGGTTTCTCTCAAATTACCAAAATCGCCCAATGCTTCTGAAAATACATCTGCAATTAAACCTCCTCCGATTCCTCCACCAACTGAAGATCCTGCTAATTCTACCTCTTCTTCCAACATTTCTCCAATTCTTAAATCCGACTTTATTGGGCCAAGTTCTAATGAATCTTTATTTGGGCCACTTCCATGGCTAAGATTGAAAACCCAATGTCCCATGTCTGAACCCAATACAAAATGAAAATTTCTGGTTAGCCCTGGACCGATGCTACTAACACTACGTTCTGCAGTATAACTCCCCTTTCCAATTGTATCTATAGATGATTCAATATTACTTATCGGAACTGCTGACTCATTTGTTATTGCGATGACTACACGAATTATATCCCTATCATCATCATCTACGTCCAATACTACTGAAAGCAATTCAGCAAGTAACGAGTTAGACCTACCTTTTTGTTCATCGGACATTGGCAACAATACCTCCGTGCAGAATATCATATTTCAAAACAATGACTAAGACGTTATTTCAAAAGTGACCTGATTTCAACAGGAAGTGACCACTCCATCACCACAATCGTATTATTGTACCAATCAATTCTTGATTGATGTGTTTCACTACGCATTATTTTTATTAAATCAATAATTCCGATAATGATGCCTATTACTGGTAAAAAATATCTTAATTTGTAGAATGCCCTCTTCCCCCAATTTTCCTTTGGCATCATAGTTCCATCTCCATAAATTATTGCTAACTTCATAAATCTTTGACCAAGTGATCTTTGCATACTTCTTCCAGTATATTTGAAATAAAGCCAAAAGGCTGCAAAAATCAATATCCAATTAATTAAAAACCAAATAATCCAATCTGAGAAATTATTGAATAAATTACCTAATTCCCAAGCAAATGCTATCTGTCCCTTTGTAAATAAAAATAATATCCCAACTACAAAAATTGCATCTAATGAATAAGCTATTGCTCTTTTCCACCATATTGCTATAACAATATTTTCTTCTGAATTTTCAGAAACAATATTTTTAGCAATATTACTAATCATGATTTAATCTCCTTATTTCTACTAAATACTCCTGCCGTATCTTACCTATAATGCCATGCCATAAGTTCTCTTTCTTCAATCCATTCAAGCCACGATTTCCAAGTTTCATCTCTCTTTAAAGTCTGGGGGTTACCAACAATAATTAAACCTCTTTTTGCTCTGGTCAGTGCAACATTTAAACGTCTTTTATCTGCTAAAAATCCTAACTCTCCTTCTTTATTTGCACGTACTGTTGAAAATATTATTACTTCTTTTTCTCTTCCTTGGTATCCATCAACACTTCTTATCTCCAAGCCTGAAAAAGGTTCGTCCTTACCTATCCCACCTAAACTATCAAAATGATCTGTTAACAATCTCACTTGCCCGTTATAAGGAGTAATTACTCCGATATCACTAGGAGAAAGTTCCATACTTTCCAATAATTTTTGTACAATTTCAACTACTTTTATAGCTTCATCTGAATTGTATCTTGATGCGTTTTCAACATCAGTTCCTTCAATGCTGTCTATTGGGATAAATGCAATCGGTAAATCCCAATTAGGCCAAATAAACCCTGCTGGTGCTAATCTTTCATTGGAAGAAACTCCGTCGTCCAACAAACCATCATAAAACCTAGCGGATGGATATTCACTAATACATGGATGCATTCGGTATTGTGTCTTTAACATAAATGGTTTTATTCCTGCATCTACCAACCTTTCAAACAAACTTCTAACAAATCCTGCATCTTCTGCCCTTTTGGAAATAATTGTAGGTGGGAGCTGCTTATGATCCCCAATCAAAATTAATTGTCTAGCGCCACGTACAATTGGAACTAATGTTGTAGTCTCTGTTGCTTGTGTTGCTTCATCAATTAATACAATTGGAAATCTTCGTTCCCCTACGGATTTATGAGCTACTCCTATACATGTTGCAACAATTACTTCAGAACCATCAATTATCTCATCAATAATTTGTTTTTCCATCAAACGTATTTCTTTCCAATTCTTATTCATATCTCTATATGCAATTCCTTTTTCTTTACCCTTTAATTTATTTAAATCTCTTTTAATTTGATTATTCTCTGACATGATTGCATCGATATCATCATTCATTGAATGGACGCTCATTTGTGCAATTAATGTTGCATCTCTTAATTGTTCACGAACTTTTACGGGTTGACCTATTCTAGTTGCTCTGATTCCTTTATTAAGTAATCCTTGTAATAAATTATCAACAGCAACATTAGAATCTGCTGTAGCTAATATTGGCCCTACTTTGTGCTTTACCATAATTGATAAGATTTCTATCGCAGTATACGTTTTCCCTGTACCAGGAGGACCTTGAATTAAGGTTAAACGACGTGTTAATGCACCCATTACAGCTTCATGTTGAGATTTGTTTAACTTTAAATCTGAAATATCTAATCTGGATGGTACTCTTTTCGTTTTTGGAATTTCAGGCGGTCGTTCACTTGAAACTATAACATCATGCAATGAAGCCATTAAAATATCATCAAGAGGAGTTGGGCTGAATTCATTTAATGCAAACGAATCTAATGCTTCAGACATTCGATCGTGGGCTATTCTGTTTGCTGCCCTATCTAATCTCCATGTACCTCTTCGTAAATCTTCTGGGGGCTCTGCAACTACTACTCTTATACGCTTTCTTGAACGATCTAATACTGTTCCTTCAGTAACTAATTCTGTCCAAGGTCTTTTACGGGAAATTGTAACAATGTCTCCTTGGCCAAATCTATGCCATGGTAACTCTTTACCGCTTTCTGCTTGAAATGAAATTATCCTTTCACTAAAAAGCCAACCATTTGTTCTACCTTTAAGTTTGAATATTGCTAATCCCGCATCTTCTAAACGACGATTACTCCAAGATTTTAATCTCTCGTCAATATTTTTCATTTCATCTTCTAATTCCCAATCAATCATTTTGTTATAATATGAATGATAATCTTGTCTTCTGGACCATTTTGTTAATGCTTGATCGGCATTCATTTTTCCCATACTCGGCTTTGTAGAATGTGATTTAGGAGAAATTCTTTTAATCTCGCTTCGAGATTTGTTGGCATCAGTCTCCTTTCCCATAAATAGCCCATTTGTGGTTGCTCTATGGGTGTTGTGTAATACAAATCAAATTATCACAACATTAGGTTGGTATTATATTCATCAGTGTGCCCGACAAAATTAGGGGGAAGATATGGCGTTTTGGAAAAAGAAAGATAATGACGATGAAGAGAAATGCCCATTATGTGGTACAATTGTATCTATAGATGATATAGAATGCCCTCTTTGTTTCTATGAATTGAAACTTAGCCCTCGGCATCAAAGTTTGAATATTACAGCTAGTGAAGAAGATAGTCTAATTGGATTACTAAATGCCGAGATTGAAGAAGAGGAAGAAGAAGATATTCTAGAAGTTGAAGATGTAATGAATCTTGATGCTCAAGAAATTACTGTAGAAGCCCAATATGAAGATGATGAATTTGTTTCAATTCCTTCAGAACATGCTCCTGAATTTGTCACAAGTAGGATGACTCCTTCTGGAGTTGTAGAAACTGATGCTGAGCCAAAAGAAATTATTGATGATGACTATGATGAAATTGATTTAGGGGGCATTTCTATACCTAAACCTCCATCTCATGAAGATATTGAATATGAAGAAGTACCTACTGAATCAAAATTAGAGTTAGAAAATGATGAAGATGTACCAAATAATTCACTCCCTGTAGAATTGCCTCCTGCTCCTGCTGAATTACCTCCTCCTCCTGCTCCTGCTGAATTACCTCCTCCTCCTGCTCCTGCTGAAATTAATGCCTCTCCCTATATTGTTGAAGAAACTCCGCCAGTGAATGTAACTTCAGAAAATACATTGAATGAAGGTTTAATTTGGCCTTGGCCACCTAAAGATGAGTGGGATTCTAAAGATCTAAGAACAAAATTACTAGGTGCAATGGCTGCAGCAAAAAGTGGAGATAATACTACTGTTGAAGATACATTAGAAGAAATAGGGCCACATCTAGGAAATAATATTGATCTTCTTTTCCATATTGGTGTATTATTAAAAAGACTGGGAAGAGAATATGAATTAGTTCAAATGTTAACCAAAGCACAAGTACAATTTCCCAATAATTCAGAAGTTGTAAATGCTGTTTCAAAATTAACTTAGGTTGTGGTCAACTGGGAAGTCTCCAGCCTACTGAAAACATAAAAATCGATTCAGATTTTATGTTGAATCCTACATGTAGTTCTGATCTAAATGGTTTACTTATCGCAATTAATGAAAAACCTGAAGATATAATTCATGCCATGCCTTGGATAAATAAAAATAAAAATATAAAATCTCAAATTACAAGTTTTGTATTAGAATCTGAAATACAAAATAAAAGAGGAGAAATTCATGTTTGGACTATTTTTTGTGTACAAAAAGGAGAGGTAATAGGATTAATCGGAGTGGATTCAATGACGCATCAAAATGGGGATTTTAATTTTGGATATTGGGTTAAGCATAGTTTTCAAAAACAAGGTATTGCTATAAAATCAATTGTTAAAGTATTGTCCTGGTTATCCAAGGTACACAGTTCTAAAGTTGTAGAAATTACAGTAAATCCCCAAAATATTTCAGGATTGGCAACTTGTAAACATATTATACGAAAAATAGGATTAGATGAAAATATGTTTAAAAAATCATTAATAACTCACCAAGATGATGAAATATTATACCATACATTCGTTTTTCCATTAGAAAAGATTAGTTGGAATTGATATTATGAGTACTTTGCCTCCGATTTGGTTAACTATAGATACTGATGATTTTTTCCATCATCCTAAATTTCAAGGACATCCAAAAAGAAGTAAATTAAATACTGAACAAATATCGATAAGTAATGATTTAAAATTGAGTTTTTCTCGGTTTGAAAAATGGCATTTAAACAACCTTTCTATGCCTATCACTTTTTTTGTTATTGGTGAACAATTTAAATGTAACATTTTCAAATCATTGTTAGAAAAATTACTATCAAATAGTAAAAAAAAGGGAGGTAAGCTTACAATTGGTTGCCATGGTTATACTCATACTTGCTGGTCTGCCTTTGATCCAAATCCAGAAAGTTTCAAGGCTGATTTAATTAATGCAAAAACAATCATTAAGAAATCTGTTGGGGACTTCTGGAGGCCTTGGTTTAGAGCACCTGGAGGGTATATTGCCCCTTGGATGGCTGAAATATTAAAAGAAGAAGATTTTGTCATTGATTCATCTATTAATCCTACATTTTTCCTTTCTATAAAATCTGGAAAGAGAAATAAAAAATTAAGATATAATGGATGGAAAGCAGTAAGCTTGGCAATGAAAAAAGCTGGAATTATTGAAAGGCCTTGGTTAACTACATTTTACCCTGCTTTACCTTCCTGCGGCCCTGCTCTACATATTCCCTTTTTGAAAAATTTTGCAAGTTCAACATGGAAAAAATATTCAAATACAACTTATGCTAGTGAAATTGAAATTTTAAATTCAGATGTTGCCATCACAACAGTATATTGGCATTTACTAGATCATAGCAAAAAAGGCGGTAATTGGATCCCTCCTTTAATTAAAAAATAATTATTCTTCTTCTGTAACTTTCTCAACAAGTAACTTCTTTTCTAATGAAGACCATGCGTCACTTGATTTTGCATCTTCTAATTGCTCTTCTAATAATGATTCTGTGTGTTGTTTTTTCCTCTCTTCTTCATATGTATTTGGGAATAAGTCACTCAATAATTCTGGTTTACGCCAACAAATAATCCCAATACTCGTGAATAAAAATCCAGAAATCGGAATAAGCCATCCGAATACATTTGTATTAACACAATTAGTATCGGTAGAATCACAGTTCACAGGAGGAAGTAATTCCATTGAGAATAAAAAACCTGAGACTATCAATAATCCAATTCCAGTACCTATCAAAATTCGCCATGCTGCTGCAGCAGGCGTATTCATAATTCACCCTCAATATACCTCATAAAGTAACTTGTGAATCTTATATGGCAACAATGGCCGATTCACTGGAGTTACTTCAAGCACTCTTGCATCGTCTCTTCTTCTAATGTCTTGCAATAATGGATGCCTACTTTTTTTATGCAATGTCATCAAAGTTGGTTTATCTGCTTCTAAAGCTGCCCTTACCGTACGAACAAAAAGATCTGATTCAACTGTGAATTTTCCTATCTCATCAACCATTATTACTTCATAACGTCTTGCAGCATCTTCAATTGCAGGAACCCCTACTCTTTCTAATTCTTCTAAATCTATCCCGTAACCTAATACTCTCATTCTTGAATCTATTTCACGATGTGCAATTACTGCACGTTCACCAGATTGGTAATTAATACATTCAAATCCAACTCTCTCACCATCTACAACTAATGGTTCCATCAACATACCGCCAACGATATTGTAATTTTCAAATTCTTCTCCCTTTGAGGTTAATTCCTTTTTTCGTTGTTCAATCAACATATCTACTGTTTTCTGCAATACCGCGCTTTTACCACTTCTTGGTAATCCTGTAATCCCTATCTTTGGTTGAATTCCCATCTTAATTTACTCCATATTATTGCAATTAATCGCGCTGACAATTTTATTGACTCCACACCTAATTAAAAAAGATAACTTGTAGAAAAACTACTATCTAGAATTATTCTTCTAGTCCTAATATGTCTAAACCTTCCTTCATCCAAGCCCATCCTCGTTGACACCAATCAACTAGAGATGTTATTGATGCCTTGTCCATTCCGAACTTGTCAGCAATTACATACAACGTTTCCAACTCATCATCATCTATTTCTCCATCAATAGCAGACATTAAAACTGAATCTCTTAATGCTAACCGTCCAGCTTTTTGAGACATGTCTTTTAGTGCTGATTCAAGTGAGGGTGGTTGTTTTAGGTATTGTCTTATTTGTTTCCTCATTGAAGGAGGTAGCATTGCTGTACCTAATCTTGATTCAAACAAGGCCATTTCTTCAAATGTTAATTCGCCATCAATTCTAGATAAATGTGCTAATAATTTCGCATAGGAAAACCTATCTTCAGTTGATAATTCATGCAGTTGGTCTGGTAGCATTAAACTACGCTCAGAGGTTTACGCCCATAATAGAATCGCTACAATACATCTATTTTTAATTAAATTCAACCGTTTAGTTGATTGCCGAAAGATGCTACGCTAACACTAATGGCAAATGTTGCAATGCTGGTATCTAATCGTCATGACCCTGATCCAAGAGTGCAAAAGGAAGCTGAAGCATTAGTAAAAGCAGGGCATAATGTTTGCATTTATGCTTATGATAGATTACATGAAATTGAAACACAAAATGAAATTATTAATGGTGTTGAAATTAAAAGAATTAGAACTGAGATCACTCCCTATGGTAAAATTTACAAAACAGGAAAGGGCTTGAGAAAGTTTCGAACGATTGTCAAAAATAAATTGAGAAATTCAAAAATTGATATTGTTCATTGTCATGATCAAGATACCTGTGCAGTAGGCCTATGGTGGAAAAGACAGGGGAAAGGGAAATTTGTATTTGATGCTCATGATCTTTATTGGACATGGTTATTATTGCCAAACCCAAAATCATTAATCAGGAAATTTGGTGCCTTGATTCTTAAACGTAGAGATAAAATATATGCTCAAAATTCAGATTTATTGATAGTAGCAACTGAAGGTATTGGCAATAAAAATGGATATAAAGAAATTTATAAAAAATGGGGAAAAGATAGTATTACTATCATGAATGCTGAAAATCAATATAGTGATTCTTGGACTTATCCAAATAATTTCACAATTGGTTATTTTGGAAATTTAAGAGATTATCGGATGTTTAAACAATTAATTGAGGCAATACTATTGATTGACAATAAAAATAGGCCAAGTTTGAGAATTGCAGGTTCTGGGGCTGAGTCTGAAAAAATTAAAAAATTATTTGAAAAATATACCGAGATCAATTGTAAAATAACAGGAAGGTACGAACATTCTCAACTCAAGGATTTAATGGATGAATGTAGTATCCAATATTGCCTTTATACTAGTAAAAGAGGGAATATTAAACATACTATTCCTGCAAAATTATTTTCTTCTATTGCTTGTGGGAAAAAAGGGATTGTGAATTCAAACTCATTAACTTCCGAAGTTTGTAAAAAATATAATTGGGGGTGGGATGTTGATGATTCCGACACGAAAGCAATCTCGAAATTAATTTTGAAATTAAAAAATGAATGGGATTCTATATCAAATAAAAACTCTCTATTCCCATTTGGAAATTTCAAAAACAACATTGATTGGGATTCTCAAGCGGAAAAATTAGTGAAAGCATATGAGTCTCTCTAATAGGCCATAAAGACATCATTATCAATTTCTACAATTTTTTCTTTAGCTAATAAGAAATCTATGCCCTCTTCCACTTCGGCCTCACTAATTCCTCGTTTTCCTAATTCTTTTATGATTTTTTTACTGGGAACTTCTCCTCTACCTTTTCCTTTTTCTGATTCTAATTTCATTAAAATTAGTTGACTTGTTACTGCCAATAATGGATCATCTTCAGATAATTCTTCGGAATTTCCTGAATTGAAAAAGTCCGATAAATATCGTAAATAACTTGGTTCTGGTTCTGTTTCCTCTACATCTTCTTCAATATTTTTATTCTCAAATTCAAAAATATCAAATAAATTAGTTTGACCTTCATCTTTTTCTTTTGGAGGGTTTAATCTTCTACCTAAATTTTCTAAACGATAAATTCTTTGTTTTGCTCTCAACTTCTCCTTCTTTAAGTCCACTGCAAGCAATTCTAATTCATCTATAGCCCTTTCATGCAACCATTCTCTAAAATCCCATTTTGGATTTACTGCCAACATAAGGTCCCACATCCTCATTACAGAGTCAGGTAAAGAAATGGATTCTACCTCTCCTGAACTATGATCTTCTGGTGGATGATTGTCCTTCATTAAACAGACATGACAAAGGAGGTTGATGAACTGTTCTCTAAAAAATACAAATTTATGAGATAAGTTAATTCAAGTACAGGTGGCTTTTGGAAGCGACATGGCTGATTATTCAGTGGTGTTACTCCCTGGAGATGGAACTGGCCCTGAAGTCATTAATCAAGCAAAAAAAGTCATGGATCTTATTGGAGAAAAAACTTCAATTGGTTTTAATTATGAAACTATTGAATGTGGAGGAAAACATTTTCTTGATACTGGAAAAGAATGGGAAGAAGGCTCTTTTGAAAGATGTAAAAATGCGGATTCTATGCTTTTAGGCGCAATTGGATGGCCAGGCGCCTTAAGAGAAAATGGGGATTTAGCAGGAGGTGAAGTCGTACTAGGTTTGAGATCTGGTTTAGATTTATATGCGAATATAAGGCCAATAAAATTGTTCAATGGAGTGCAACATAAAATTCACGGAAAATTCAAATCAGTATGGGATTATAAAAATGTAGACATGTGCATCTTAAGAGAAAATACTGAAGGTTTGTACTATGGTGCTCTTCAACGTTCAAGAGCAAGAACTACTGGTGAAGAATTTTTTGAGTCACCCCCCCTAGACTTCCCTGGGCTTTCTGGAGAAATTGCTTGGGACCCTAGAGTAATAAGTGAAAACGGATCCAAAAGAATCATTTCTAAAGCATTCGAAATATCTTCAAGAAGAAATGGTGCCCCTAGTGATGGGAAAAGTAGAGTCACTTGTGTAGATAAAAGCAATGTGGCAAGAGGTTGTCAATTATTTAGAGGGATTTTTGATGGAATCGCATCAAAGAATCCACATATTGAAACAAATTATGCATATATTGATGCTTTCACAATGTGGTTGATCAGAAATCCAGAAGAATTTGATGTAGTTGTCACATCAAACATGTTTGGAGATATTGCTACAGATTTAGGCAGTGTTTTACAAGGAGGAATGGGCATGGCAGCAAGTGGAAATATTGGTGATGATCATGCATTGTTTGAACCGGTACATGGTTCAAGTCCAAAATATGCTGGGAAAAATATAGTTAATCCGATTGCTACGATTAATTCTCTTCAAATGATGTTAGAATGGTTAGGAGAAAAACATAATGATAGTGCCCTAACAGACATTGGAAGTGTTGTTAATCAAGCAGTAAGTGAGCAAATCCAAGAAGGAAAAATGATTACTTATGATTTAGGTGGAAGTTCAACTACCTCTGACGTAGGAGATGATTTAGTAAAGAGGATTTCTAATTTACTCGATTGAATTCTGAAGATTTTCATTAATAGTATCAAGTGCAATTTTTAATGCTTTTTTATTATCCCATTTTATTCTTTTAAGTCTTTGAAAAGTAAGTAATTTTTCTTCTAAATTTCTACTAAATCTTGTAACATCATCAACTATTGCAATTGTAGACATTAATGATGAACGTGATAATGGATTCAAATCTACCACTATTACTTTCAATCCCATATTAACTAATGCTTCACATCGATCTCCATCTTCTAATGGAACTAATATCGTATCCGCTGCTAAAATACCATTAACATCACATTTTGCCCTTGGCCCATCTAATCCAGGTATTCTTCCTTCAGCAAATCCTCCAAGAATTATTACTCTATTCACATTAGAGCTCCATTCTTCAACTGTTCTTGTCCAATTATGCGGAGGTGATACTGCAACTCTTTTTTTACAGTTTTCTAAATGCTCAATTAATCCAGAAATTCTTTCATCTGTTCGATAATAAATATTCACCTCAATCGGACAAGAAAGAAGTGCAGCACAACTAACCAATTCATCACCAGCTAAAATTGTCGTATTCCCATTTACACTAATTATTGGCCTAACTGCAGATTTTAGCAATATTGCTGCTTGTGTTGTAGCATCATTTGCAATTGGTATAGTTTGTTCACCCAATAAGTAATCAAAGGCCTCTCCTCTGCCATGTGCTATCATTGCTGTTCCAGCAAGTAATCCCTTTTCAGCTGCTGCTTCCAATTTGTAACGCCGATCTAATGATATTTTTCTAGGGTGTGAATCAGGAACTATAGTTGACATATTCTAGGCCTCCTCGAGTAATAATGAAATATCTAATGGTTGGGTCCCTCTATGAATACTACTGGTAGAAATTACATTAACAAGCGAGTTTTTCCAGTTATCTAAATTTTCCAAAGTAATCCCTCCACTTGCTTCAAAAAAAACTTTACAATCTAAATTTAAGTTTGAAATTTGTTGAATTATTTCATCACATTCCAGGACCTCAATATTATCAAGCATAATTGTTAATGGTTTGTTTTTATCAATAGAATTCCATGTTTTTGCAGCAA
>CATFLP010000099.1 GCA_949514915.1 Methanobacteriota archaeon
AGATCCTGTCTCTGAAGATGAAAATATAGAACCGAGTGGAGATGAAAATAAACAAGAGCAAGAAATTCAAGAAGTTCCACAAGATCTCCCTCAGCAACCATCTGAAGCCCCTCCAATTCCTGAATCAGGATTACCAGAAGGTTGGACAATGGACCAATGGAAATGGTACGGTGCCGAATGGTTAGAAAAGAATAAATGAAATTCTATCTAAATTCCACTGGCAATGCTTTATGTATTTCGCCTAACTTTGCTCCAATTACAAGTGGTTTGCCATTATTATCTTGTAATGTATTTACCAATAACCAAAGTATTTTATTCCACTCAACAGGCTTTGCTACAAGCCTTATTTTTCCACATGCTGCTTTTTCTAACAATAGTGCCTCTGTACTTTGATTATCAAATAAACCTTTTACAATCATAGGTGCTGTTATCAAATAAGTTCTCGGATGATACTTCATTTTTACACACTCAAATCAAAAAGGAGATAATTCTAATTTCTCAATTAATGTATTTACATCAATATTTTCAAGTTTATCTAAATGTTCTTTTAATTGCTTAGATTCTGCATTTAAACGACTTAATCGTTTTTCCATCAATAAATGTTCTAAAAGCAAATCTATGTTTTTAAATTCCATCATTGAACGCATTTCATTTAATTGTCTTCTTGTCTCAAGACTTACACTTACAGATGTCATTCCTTCCGCGGTCATTATTAATCAACCGTTTTCGGAAATTAACTATACTTAATTTAATGCCCTAAAATCTCAAATTAATGCCGATTTGTTAAGTTGTTTTGAGTTGCCAAATCATTCTCTATTCAATAAAAATTGACTTGTTCTTGTAATACCATGTTTTTTCATTAATTCTTGAACTCTATGGTGTACTTCTTTACCAAGTGTCCAATATTGGTGACTTCCTCTCCCTTTAGAATTATTTCCTGGTCTATGCAATAAAACTGTAGGACTTCCTTCAGATGGTGCTTCTGCAATTTTCACTAGTCTTTGTATAACTGTACTAAACACTTGATTAGGGAAAAATCTTGCGATTTCGTCACAAACCATTCTAGAAAGTGTGCTTTTAGGTAAAACCATTGTCATTGTAATCCCAAATAACTTTAAATTAGGATTTATTCTTCTTTGTACTAATTTGATTGTATTCATAAGTAAACTCATTCCTTCAAGCGCATAATACTCTGCTTGTACAGGAGTAAGCACCCAATTTGATGCTGCTAATGCATTAATTGTCAAAAGACCGAGACTTGGAGGGGTATCTATAATTATATAATCAAAATCATTAATGATATGAGCAATTCCTTCCTTTAATCTTGTTTCTCGACCTATTTTTGTAGATAATTCAATATCTGCTCCAGATAAATGAATATTTGATGGCAATAAATACAAATTATTTACTTCTAAGGATTTAGGTATCTTTGCACTTGAGTTTGAAACTGCCCAAGCACTTTGCATTGCTTCGGTTAATTTTTCGGGTGGGATGATATATTCTTCCATTAAAGGTAATTCATCACCAAGGTCATTCATAAGAACATCGCTAACGGTTTTTTTTAGACGGCTCTTATCAATTCCAAAACTAGTTGAAACATTTCCTTGAGGATCTAAATCAATTAACAGAACTTTTGATTGGGGAATTCCATATTCTCTATTTCCTTCTGCAAGAACAGTAGCTAAATTGACAGAAGTTGTTGTTTTTGCGCAACCACCCTTTTGATTTGTTACTGCAATTACCATTTTGTATGGGTCCATGCTGTAAATCCCCCTATGGTATATCAGATTATTATCTAAGCCTGTATCACTGGTACTGGTACTTCTGAAAGAATCTTACGAAGAATGTGCATTCCTGTAATTCCACGTATTTTCGCTTCAGGTTTCAATACGATTCTATGTGCTGCAACTTGTAAAGTAATTCCTTTAATATCATCTGGAGTTACATAATCTCTTCCTTCTATTGCTGCTGCGGCACGGCCTGTCTTAAACAAAGATTGGCTTGCACGAGGAGATGCACCTGTAATTACACGATGATCTTCTCGAGTTCGTTGAACTAATTCAACAATATAAGATAAAATTGCAGGATCTACGTGTACAGTTTCAAGTGCTTTTTGCATTGCTACTACCTTTTTAGGTGAAGTAACTTGCTCAACATCATGGTCATCTTTCCCTCTAATTTTTCTTCGGGCAAGTATTGCTTTTTCTTCAGCTCTTTCTGGATAACCCATACTCATTTTCATCAAAAATCTATCCATTTGGGCTTCAGGAAGTGGATATGTCCCTTCTTGCTCAATTGGATTTTGAGTTGCTAATACTACGAATGGAGCTGGTAATTTATGTGTAATACCTTCAATTGTAACTTGTTTTTCTTCCATAGCTTCAAGTAAAGCAGCTTGAGTTTTTGGAGGGGCACGATTTATCTCATCAGCTAACAAAATATTTGTAAATAATGGCCCTGCTCTTAATTTAAATTCACCTGACTTCTGATCATACATGTAAGTACCCATAATATCTGAAGGTAACAAATCAGGAGTAAATTGTACACGTTTAAATTTACAACCAAGCGCTTTAGCAAAAGTATTCGAAAGCATTGTTTTTCCTAACCCAGGGAAATCTTCTAACAACATGTTACCATTAGATAATATTCCAACAGTTACTCTGCGTAGATTTTCTTGTTTTCCAATAATTACTTTTCCTACCTCGCTCATCAATTGATTCGAGATATTACTTACGGTGTTAATCAATTCTCTTGACCGGGCATCACCACCTGCTCCGGATGCACTAAAACCTGCACTCATGGTACTAACCTAAACAACGTGCTTAGATATTTATACTTCAACCTTCGGTATCCATACTTCAATAAATTCTATTAAAAAATTATCCTATCTTCCCCAAAAATGGTCTCTAATTCGGTGAATTTCTATTAATTCTTGAAGAATCTGATTTTCAGACGCACTCAAATCCATTTGTTGTAATTTTGATGCATGAGAACTTGGAATATCAACCAAAAGTATGTCCTCTTCGTCAACCTGCCTTCCTATAGTTACTCCTTTAATTGCCAATGCTACTTCTTGACCATTTTCGGCTTCTTTCATTGAATCTTCTCCAATTCGAATTGAACGAATTTGTCCAACTTTTTTCCCGTCTAATTTTAATAGATTCTGACCTACTTTAATACGTCCACCTAATACTCTTATTCCAACTACTGCAGGATTATTTCTACGAAAAACATGATCTTTTAACAATTTTATTTTGCCTGGATGAACTAAATCTTCTCTTTTTGACTCTGCTAATTCTCTCTGTCTAATTTCCATCCATTCCTCAAACTTTTCTAAAATATGATAAATCACTTGGCCTTCGATTAAGTTTATGTTTTTACTTTTCTCTAAAGCCTCTGCTGCTTCCTTACTTATACTCGTATTAAATGATAATATCGCACAATGTAAAGGATCTGCTGAAATTTCTGCTGCCCTTATATCTTTTTTCTTTACTTCACCAATTGTTGCCGAACGAATTGGTACACTGATTTTTTCTAATTCAAAAGCAAGTGCTTCCAAACCACCTAATGTATCTGATTTTATCACAACTCCTTCTTCTTCTAGTTGTACTGAAATTTTTGATTCCATTTTTGCGGATTTAAACCTTTCAAATGCTTCAGCACTTATTTCCTCTAAAACAATATTTCGTTGATTTTTCATATCTGAAACTCTTTCCATCTTACCATCTGCATTAGCTCTGGCAATATCTGTTGTTAATTTCTGAACTTTTTGAAGTATTGCTGCATCATCTTTAGAAAATACTCTTAATGTTGTTCCTACCAATACTTTATCAAAATTGGGGCCATTTATCTTGATACCACCTGCAGCACTTACTGTTTCTACAGTATCCCATCTATCCCCTGCATCTCTCATCTCACTCATACCTCTTGGTGAAAACATACCCTTGATATGTGACCAAAAGGGCCCTTCTTGAGATACAAGTAATATTTCATCTCCTTTTGAAAGAGTACCTTTGTAAAGTATTAAATCTAATGTTTTACCCAACCCTTGTTCATCTTTTAATTCAAGTATTGTTCCTTCGGCTTCCCCATGAACATCTTTCAGTCTGTCTCCAAGAAACCTTTCAGCCAAACCAACCGTAATTGCCAATAGATCTTGAATTCCTTCTCCTTCTTTGGCAGAACATGGTACTGCGGCAATAGTATCTGTAAAATCACTAATTTTTGAATATAAATCTACATTGAACCCTTGTTCTGATAATTTCCCAACAAGTTCCCAAAACTTTTGTTCAAATAATGCAAGGGCTTCTTTAGACTGGTTTTTCATAGAATGTACAGTACTACGGTTAAACTTACATTCCCATCCATGTATTCTATCTATTTTATTTAATGCTAAAACAAAAGGTGTTTTTTGTTGCTTTAAAATACGTATTGATTCTAATGTCTGAGGCTGACATCCTTCTAACACATCAATTACTAAAATTGCAATATCTGCTAAAGCACCACCTCTACTTCTTAATGCTGTAAATGAATGATGTCCTGGAGTATCAATGAATAATAATCCTGGTGAATTAAATTTTTTGCCTCCAAGTAAATTTCCACAGACTTCATTTAAAAGTTCTGAAGGTATCTCTGTAGCACCGATGTGTTGTGTAATCCCTCCTGCTTCACGAGCCATTACTGATGACTGCGAATCAATTCCTAAAGACCTAATATGATCTAAAATACTAGTTTTCCCATGATCGACATGACCTAAAACAGCAACAATTGGTTGACGTTGTTCAACATTAATTTCACTAGTCAAAGATGATGCCCCCTTATTAAGGCGCCATCATCTACTTTCGTAAACCCATCGCTCACGATGAGGTACCCACTCATTAATTCCATCTGGAAACCATAAACTCAGTTCATATGATGCTGTTTCGGCACCATCACTTCCGTGAACTAAATTATATCCAATATCCATGCCTAAATCTCCACGTATTGTACCAGGCGCTGCTTCTCGTCCATTAGTTGAACCGATTAAGTTTCTAGCAACTGAAATTGCATCTTTCCCTGTCCAAGCCATAGCCACTACTGGAGAAGATGTGACAAATTTAATCAAACCTGGATAAAAAGGCCTGTCTTTATGCACTTCATAATGCTTAGAAGCTAATTCTTCTGAAGGAGTGAAACTTCGAAGTCCCACTAGTCTCAAACCTTTACTTTCAAAACGTGAAATTATATTTCCAACCAATCCTCTTTGTACACCATCAGGCTTAATCATTACAAATGTTGTTTCCATTAATTTCACATCCAAAGAAATTATTTTACTTAATACCGCCTTTTACATAATGGCGAGTCCATTTTACTCTTCTTGGATTACGACTTAAATTTACCATATTCTTTCTAGCTTTTGAACTCTTAAACCAAAGTACTGTTCCATCCCTTCTTACAAACATTAAACCAGTTCCTGGTTCTATTTCTTCTCCAGAAAAATTACAAATACGTTGTTCAGGCATTTTAACGGCCTCCTAATTTTCTTGCTTCACGACCTGTATCTCTTAACATCAGAATATCTCCAATTCTAATTGCTCCAACTACATTACGAGTGATGATCCTACCTACATCTCTAGGGTTTGGAGCATCATTAACTCTAACTTTTACTTGAGTTGCTTCTCCAGTCATACCTGTTCTAGCAACAATTTCTACTACTTCTGCAGGCCAACCGAGTTCTTCACTCATATTCTAACACCTCAATTCTTTGCATCCTTAATTTTATTAGTTACTTCTTCAAATTTTTCTTGAAATGACTTTGGAATTTCTAATAAAGCAATAGATGCGGTTTTAACGCCCTCGGGTAAACCTGATTCTTTTCCTAAATATTCTTGATGCCTAACATATCCAAATGGTATGTCTTTTTCTTCACATATCATTGGAATATGGGCTAATAATTCTGGGGGATTGATATCCTCAGCCATTATTATCAGTTTAGCAGAACCTCTTTCAGCTGCTTTAGTTACTTCATTGCTGCCTCTACAAACAGCACCATCCTTACAACTTTTTACTAAATCAAAAATTGCGTCTTCTAATTCTTCCGGGGTTTCAAATTTCACATGCACAGTCACTGGAGTCACACCTCTTGGCACTTGCGCCACGACATAATGGGTATAAACCCAACGGAGAAAAGAGAATTCTTTATTTCTCTATTAATTTATTAATTCCCCTACATAATGCTGATGCCGAAGATACAACTGATCTAGGATTTTTTAATGAGTCTGAAGCTATAATTCCATCAACAAATTGATCTAATTTTGAAATTGCTCCACCAGTAAATAACCCATGAGAACATGCTGCAAACACGGCTTTTGCACCTTGTTCTCTTAATGCCTCACTTGCTCTACAAATTGTTCCCCCTGTTGAAATCATATCATCCACAATTGTTACAATTGCTCCATTAACATCCAAATCTTTTGCTTTATGTACTATAGTATGTGCATCAATCCTTGTTTTTTCTAAATATGAAAATTTACAACCTATAGTTTCGGCAACAAAACTTGCTCTTTCAATAGCACCTTTATCTGGAGAAAGTATGAAATCTGGTTTTATTTCTGATTCTAAATAAGTAGCTATTTCTCTCATAGAAGATGCAAATGAAACTTTCACTGGCAAATTCTCCAAAACTTCTGGTGCATGTAAATCTAAAACTGTAATACCATCACATTTAGAAGATAAAAGCATTCCAATTGCTCTTGCTGAAACTGCTTCTCCTTGATTGAACCTTTTATCTTGTCTTGAATACCCAAAATAAGGTATTGCTAAATAAATTCCTGGTCCTATCGCTTCACAATCTATTCCCTTACCCCTTATATCTGCAAGATTACCTTTCCTTACATCAATAATTGCTTCTAATAAAAGTAAAGTCTCAACAATACAGCTGTCAGGGAAAGTATTTGAAACCAAAATGACTGGATTTGATCTTATTTCTTCGATACTTGCTTCTGGAACTCTAAAATACCCTTCACTATCTGGAAATCTCCTTGCTTCCAATGAATGATGTTCACAATTCAAAATCTTAGCCATGTCTTCTGCAATGTGTTTACAACTACTACCAGATACTACCAACAATTTGGTTCCCTCGAACTACGCGAGATATAACCTACACTTGGTATTTATTCACAAGATGGACTCTCTACTTTGACTAAAATAGGAGTGGGCGAGGCAGGATTTGAACCTGCGGCCTCCCGGTTATCAGCCGGGTGCTCCAGCCAAGCTAAGCTACCCGCCCACAGTAGTTTGTCCCAACTATGATTGTTTGATAATGATAACGGTAGAATAGTTCTAAGAAGTAATTCCTTATTTGGTTACTTAATGGCAAACGGCAAAGATGCATTGAAATACGTTTTATCGACTATTTCATTTTCTTCAATAAAATTCCTTGATTCACAGATACAAAATTATTGGAACAATGTAGTTCCTGGAATCTCTGATTTGCAAACTAATGAAAATATTGAAAACCCGGCTCAAAGAGTAGAACTATTTTTTGGAAATGAAACATATATCGATAAGGAAGATTCTCCAAAAATAATTATCTTGAATAAATCTATCAAGCCAATACATCATGGCCATGTAATTTTAGAAACATCATCAGGAGAAGATTGTGCTCGTTTACTCTCCATTTCACATACAAATGCACAAAGATTTTCTATGCCCATCTATTTGATTATCAACAAAGAATGTCTAAATCAAAATTTAAATTCAAAACCAGAACATATTCCCCTCCCTCCAAAATATGTTATTCGTGACAAGACATGGGCTCCCGACAGGATTTTTGTGAATCATCCAGCATTAAATTTCAAAAGAATAACTTATGGTGATAATAAAGGCCCGAGAGATAAAGCAAAATTTTTGATAATTTCACATGGTAAAAGTTCTTTAATTATTAATAAATTTATTTCATCATCTAAAATAAAAAATAACATTCGGCATTTAGAACTCCAAACTTTACGTCCAATCTCTAATGAAACTCTAATGCAAGCCATGAAATCTGTCAAACAAATTTTTTCTATTGAAGACACTTTTGTTTGGCTTGAGCAAAATAGTCAAATAAAATCAATTCAATTAAATCAAATTGATTCATTGATTAGTTAATATTATTCGTCCTCGTCGATGAAATTAGGATCATTGATTTGAATATAACTTGGCAATGTCAATAATTTACTTATTGTTCTTGATAATACTACCTCGTCTAAACTTTCACGTGTTTTTGCAAATGCACTAATTGGAATATTGATTTTCTCTGGTAATCCAAAATCCCTTCTGACGCTTGGTCTTGTTTCTACGACTACTCCTCTGTATGTTCTCTTTTTCTTTAGAAGGCCCACTATTACTCCAAGTTCATCTCCTTGATTATCTTGAACTGCTCTATCTTCCATTTCATCAGGAGCATACAAATTTTCATCTATACGTACTGTATTTCTCCATCTTCTTTGTAATTCTCTCATTGATTTAGATAATTTTACTGAACCATCATCCATGATACTATGTACTAACTCCTTAGATAACGGAGCCATTTCAGCTGGCTTTCTCATAAATTCATCAGCAATATCAGATTCTACACTAATTCTCATTGATCTTACTCTATCAACATTCGGATGATTTCGTTCTCCAATAATCACACCGACTTTTGTATCTCCAACATATACATCTCTTTTCAATAATTCTTGTATTGTATATTCATTTCTCGTCATTCCACATCCCTTCCAGATTTCTCCTTAGCGCGGCTTTAATCAATACAGTATATATACTATCCGCAAAATAACATATTTGATTATACAATTGGAATAGTATATGATTATTTATGATTTCAATTGAAAAATGTAATATTTAGGCCGATAATAATGTAAAACAAAAATTGATTTTCTCGGCACTAATTTAGTTTAAATTAATCAATTTTTCAATTAGAAACGATCGTTATTTTAAATGAGTTGAATAGGGCATAATAATTTAATTTTTCAATTGGAAATTTAATTTTTCAATTGGAATTTTAGTTTAAATAAATTATTGCCATCTACTCGTTCCTTGAAGGGAATTATTGATGAGCGTCTTTTAGGTGGAGTAATCTAAGAGAGGGAAACCAATGCACTCCGAACTTTCAAAATTAGAATACATAAGAGATAATTCTGGTTCTGCTAGAACAATTGGACTCCCTGATGATGTCATTAAATCATGTTTAGTACAATTTCCAGAATTAAAAGAAGCTATAGATGAAGCACACGATAATCACAAGAAGTTAGTCGTTGAATTTGGAAATGAAATTTCAAAATCGGAAGAAGATCTTATTACTTTGTTACAAGAAGATTATGTTAATTTTTACCCAGGTCCATGTATAAATCCATATGTAGCATTATCTGCAAAAGGGCCATGGATTATTACATCCCATGGTGCAATTTTACATGATAGTGGAGGATATGGAATGCTAGGAATGGGGCACGGTCCAAATGATGTAATTGAAGCAATGAAACAAAATTGGGTAATGGCAAATGTCATGACTCCATCTTATAGTCAAAAAAGACTTGCAGATAGGTTGCAAAAAGAAGTAGGCCATAAAAGAGGTTTTTGTCCCTTTTCCAAATTTGTTTGTATGAATAGTGGTTCTGAATCAGTTGCAATTAGTTTACGAATTGCAGATGCAAATGCATTCCTACTCACTAGCCCTGGAAATATTTACGAAGGACGAGAAATAAAATTACTTGCCCTAGAACAAGGTTTTCATGGTAGGACTCAAAGACCTGCACAAATTTCAGATTCCTGTAATAGTAGTTACAAAAATAACCTTGCTTCATTTAGAAACAAAAGTAACGTACTACTAATTCCTGCCAATGACATCAATGCATTACATGAAGTTTTTAATAATGCAGAAAAAGAAAATTATTTCATTGAACTTATGGCAATTGAACCAGTTATGGGTGAAGGAAATCCAGGACAAAGTATCACAAGAGAATTTTATGACGAAGCGAGAAAAATATGTAGCCAAAATTCAACCATGCTATTAGTAGATTCTATTCAAGCAGGTATCAGAGGACAAGGTTGCTTAAGCATAGTTGATTATCCTGGATTTGAAAATTGTGAGGTCCCAGATATGGAAACCTGGTCAAAAGCACTTAATGCTGGGCAATACCCTCTATCTGTTGTTGGATTATCTAAAAAAGCAGCAGAAAAATATGTTGTTGGAATTTATGGTAATACTATGACAACAAACCCAAGAGCTCTGGAAACAGCAGTGGCGGTTTTAGATCGCTTAACCCCAGAACTAAGAATAAACATTCAAGAAATGGGAAAATATTTTGTAAAAATGTTGAATGTAGTATCAAACGAATTTCCTGGAAAAATTACAAAAATTCAAGGCACAGGATTATTAATTAGCGCTGAATTAGAACCTGAAAAATTAAAAGTTGTAGGATTTGGTTGTGTTGAAGAATGGTGTCGATTTAATGGTTTAGGAGTGATACATGGAGGAGAAAATGCTTTGAGATTCACGCCTCATTTTGCAATAACTAAAACAGAAATAGATTTGATAATGGACGTTCTTAGAAAGGCATTAAAACATTTTTCTTAATGATTCAAAGAAACAAATAATACGTTATATTATATGCTAAATATTGCAGCACATTTTAATGTATAAATATGAACATGAGACCGTTGTCGATGAAAATATTGAAAGAACGTTCTCTTGGTTTGAACATGAGGGTTCATTTAGAAGATTAATGCCTCCTTGGGAAGTTACTACAGAAATAAAAGCTGATAAAACAATACACGAAGGAGCTATTAGAATTTTTAAATTTCCTTTTGGGCCAATGAAGATGAAATGGATCGCTAAACATACGATTTATGATCCGCCAAATCAATTTAAAGATGTAATGTTAAAAGGGCCTTTTAAAAAATGGGAGCATGTACATAATTTCAAAAGCAAAGGAAATTCTACAATAATTACTGATTCTGTTAAATATCAAGTACCATTAGGGAGTTTAGGTTATTTTTTTGCTGGGAGGAGCATTAAAAAAAGAATAAAAAGAATGTTTTTTTCAAGAGAATTGCGGTTAATTAGGGATTTAAAACAACACTCACATTTTAATTCAAAAAAACGAAAAAAAATCCTGATTGCTGGTTCTTCTGGAATGATAGGAACTCAATTATGTGCATTTTTTGATACAGGTGGGCACGAAGTTTGGAAGTTAGTAAGGCGTGAAATTGATCCTGAATCAAATGAAATTTTTTGGGACCCTGAAAATAAGATAGTTAATGCTGAAAAAATTGAAGGATTTGATGCAATTATACATCTTGGAGGGGCTGGAATTGGAGATAAAAGATGGACTAAAAAAAGGAAAAAATTAATTCAAGATTCTAGAAAACTTAGTACATTATTACTTTCAGAAACAATTAGTAAATTAAAACAAAAGCCTGAAGTTTTTTTAGTGGCTAGTGCAATTGGGATTTATGGTAACAGGGGAGATGAAGAATTAACTGAAGAAAGTTCTCCAGGTTCTGGCTTCCTAACTGAAACTACATTAAATTGGGAATCTTATACTGAAATTGCAAAAAATAGTGGAATCAGAGTAATAAATATCCGAACTGGAATAGTATTATCTGCAACGGGAGGGGCATTAAAAAGAATGTTGCTGCCATGGAAAATTGGTGCAGGAGGTTCTATTGGAGGAGGCAAACAATGGATGTCTTGGATATCATTAGATGACCATATTTATGCAATAAATCACTTAATCATGAATGAAAAATGTAAAGGTGCGTTTAATTTAACTTCACCAAACCCAGTAAGACAAAAGGTTTTTTCAAAAACACTAGGAAAAGTCCTCAGAAGGCCTGCATTTGCACCTATTCCTAAATTCCCAATGAAAATACTATTTGGGGAATTAGCAACTCCTCTTTTATTTGAAGGACAAAAAGTAATACCTGAAAAAATTTTAAATTCAGGCTTTTCATTCACTCACGAATCTCTTGAAAGTGCATTGAGAGATTGTTTGGGACGGTGGTGATTTATGAATGGTAAATCAATACAGATTATTGGAAATTCAAATATCTTGAGTGATTTAATACAGAATAGAATCAAAGATAGAATGATTCATTCAATTACAAATAATGCAAATGCTGATCTTGCAATTTATTTCATATTAGAAAAAAAACTTGAGAGGGAAATAATCACTCCAAGCATAATTATTAGACCATGGAAAAAAGATATTGTTCCATATAATCTTGAAAATTGTATCGAGCTACACCTAAAAGATCCATTAATTATTGATTCAGAGGGTGTTTGGGGTCCATCAGATATCTTTGAATGGATTTCTGCACTTAATTCTAATTCAAGTATTAATTTGGATAATTACCAAATTAGATATTGGGCATCAATTAAAGATATTGTTTCATTAATTGAAACTCTTATTGAATTACCAAAGATCCCAACATTAGTTTCTGATGTATGTGGACGAAGACCTTGGTTAGCAAATGATGTTTTTTCAGAACTTGAAATGTTATGGAGAAGAATAAACAATGTAAAGAATAACAAAATAGATTTGGATGATTTAGAAGTCAAATCACTTCCAATTACCAATATAAAAATAAATTCAAAACCTTCCAATTTATCTAAATTACATAACCTCATCAAGCCAATTAATGAAAAAGGGTGGGCTCCAAATACACCACTAAGAATTAGTTTGATGGAATGTCTTGAAGAAATGATTTCAATTTAAAAAAATAGCATCCAAAATAATCATAATAGAAAATAGAAAGGGTTAGTTAAGGGGACTAAAGGATGGACCACATATCATTTTTCAGTATTGATCAAGAAATTGCTATTTTTGCTATTGGATTGATAATTGGTTATGCCTCTGCCAAATTCTTAACTGGAAAAACGCCGCAAATTAAATTCTCTATTTTTCATATACATCATTGGATTTGGGCAACTATAATTCTAATTTTCTTAATTTGGATGGAATGGAGTAATCCTATGATTATTGGGATTTTTACTGGAGTCGCATTAGAGGGGCTAACCTATGATGATTGGTCTCTTTTCATTAAAAAAGAGTGATTATTACTTTAATGAATTAGTTAATAATCTATGGAAATGATGAACTCCTAATTCTTTTTCTGGTGAATATCTTCCTCTAGAATAAGATTCGGAACTAACTCCTAATTGTACTGACTCTACTATCTTTTGATCTTCTTCTTCAACTTTATCTAAATCTCCTCCTGCTCCTTTTGAAACAAGATTTGAATTACTTACATAGCCGCGATATAATATTTTAGATTGAGATTTACTCAGAGGTAAAACAATATTTACAGAAAGCCCCCAAGGATAAAAATTAAACATCATATTTGGAAAAATCCAAAAATAATATGCAGCCACATTTAACCCAAAGTCTGGAGATTCTTTGGGCAAATCAAAACATAATTCACCTGGCTTTGCTAATCCTATTTGTAAAACGCCATTAGAAAATAATTCTGTACGATAAGAATCATATTCAATCACCTTATTCAAATCTCCATGCACATAAGGTATATGAAATCCTTCTAAATAATTATCAACATATAATGCCCAATTTGCATTAATAAGATGTGAGCGGTCTTTAATTTGTTCATATTCAAAACCTTCTATATCCATCCATCCAACTCTGTGATCCATTGCTTTGATAAAGTCGTCAAAATTTCCTTTTTCTTTTTTGACGAAAATTAAATCTTTCCATTTTTTATATTCAAATTTTTTTAAATCATCATCTTTTGAAGGGAAATTTTTTACATTTTCAAATTTTGGCATATTTAGAAATGTACCATTTAAATCAAATGTACGGCCATGATATGGGCACTGAATTTTTGATTTTGTACATTTTTTATCAACTAATAACATCGCTCTATGTGTACAAACATTAGAGATACAATTGTAATTTTCATCTTTTGTTAATATCAATTCATCATTTATTAAAACACCCATTCTTTCCAATGGAATTACATTGACATCTTTAAATTCTGAATCATGTATAGCAAAATGCCAATGATTAGAAAATGATGTTTTGATTTTTTCAAATAGCTCCGAATTGATATAATAATCTGAATGTAAAGTTAATGCTCGAGATATATCTTCATCAACATAATCTCTCGCCATATTACATGTAGAAAGTCTTGTAATAAATAATCAACTAGTGGCAGGATATCCCATATTTTTTCAAACGCCAGTAGTTGTATGGCCAGGGAGTTAAGAATCCTGCAATCAACATTGGAATAATGACTTCTGGCGTCAACATTGCACCACCAGTCAACACAACATCGGTAATATTCATCGCTGCTTCCATCGCCACCATGGAAATAAAGGACATGCCCATTGCAGTTCGTAATGAATCTTTGAAAGGAAGTTGTTTGAGTAAAATTACGGTTTCTAGTGCGATGGAAGTAAGGAGACCATTCATGATAGCAAGCATCATTATCGCCATAGTAGACCATCCAGAATCAATCCAAATAAATTGGAAAAAAGCGATTGTTCCGAAGTCACCAATACTACAGCCAATTAAGCACCATTTTGTATTATGGGCACTTTGTTTCCACACTGATTTATCAGACCAATCAAAACTACTTTTACCAATTGAAAATCCTGATAAATTTACAATTTCTTCTAACTTTAAATTTGTAATTTCTTCTGAATGTTCTATTTTGGCAATTCTAGAAACATGTGAAACTTCAGCATTATTTATCCCATTTTCCTTCAAAAAATTTTCTGTAAGTTTTGAAGAGCAGCCTCCGCAAGTCATTCCATCAACATACAATTCTGTGGTTGCCATGTTGCTTCGAACAATTCAACCATAATAAATTTACAACTTTTTATGAGAGGCTCTAAAAATGATTGGATATTGGAATCTACAATATGTATAATCCATTTGATAAATTTACTGAGGCTTCAGTGAAAAAACCAATCACTGCAATACTGATTTTTATTTTGATTTTCTTTGGTGGTATTTTCTTAATGGTAAATTATATCAGTGCTGATGTTTCTAGATCATCTTTTTATCCAGAAAATGATGTGACAAGATTACTAACCGAGATTGATAATGAATATAATGAGCAGGATTTAGACTTATTAAGAGCCTTAACTCCATTAGAATCTAATGGATTAGATAACCCATTAAATTGGGAGAAATTAGCTAAAATAGAAGCAATCATGATGAGTGATAACTCTTCATTAGATTTCCAAGAACCAATTTTTGGTGGTCAATCTGTAGCTGGCCCTGCGAGTTTGGCAATGATTTATTCAACTGTTGTATATCCAGAAGAAACTAAAGAATGGATTGAGGAAACTCAGATTGCTTTTGATGCTTTTATTAACGCATTAGAAAATGGAAATAATTCCGAAATTAATGATTCTTTGAATTTGTCTATTGAAAAAGTGGATTCAATTCCTCTTCCTCCAGAAATCACAAGTGAATCATTAAAATCTTGGAAAGTAAATAACACAGAATGGGTTAATCCGTTAATAGACGGAATAAACTCAACAAAGATGCTTTCTGATTTTGATGAATATTTATCGTCAATAAATTTGTTGGTAAATAATAATTCAGTAGACTCTGAAATAGAACAAAAATGGATTTATGGTGTTTCCTTAAATGTTAGAATTAAATTAAACATACTAAATGTTATTCAAGAGATTGATTTTGCTGGGTCAGTATTAGGATCTATTCCTACTTATGACGAAAAAGGTTCTGAAATTGAATTTTCTCAAAGAACCTCTTCAGCAACAATAGGTGTAATTAATCTAGCAATTTCAACATCAGATTTAGAAACTGAAAAAATTATTGAAATTTCCAAATCATTAGAAAATAATATTACTACTGAACTATCATTAGATGAAAATTCAAAAGTCATTATTTTCGGTTTCAATCGTTTTACTGAAGCATCTGCAAGTGCATCAAGTAAAGAAAGCCCAATGCTTACAAGTTTGGCAATATTATTACTTGGAATTATATTGTGGACTAGATTTCGTTCAATTAGAGAAACTATGATGGTTATCACCTGCACTGCACTTACTATTCCAATTACTTTTGGAGTTGCTTCATATTTATTCAAAGTTACATTTAATCCCGCTATGTTTTCTATTCCAGTTCTTGTACTTGCAATTGGGGTAGACTATGGGTTACATGTAGTAGCAAGATATAGAGAAGAAGCAGTTCACGAAGCTAGAAAGGTAGGTATTGATGAACATACTCAACCACTTTCTGTTCTTGAAAAATCAAGTAGGAAAAAAGCAATTTTAAATGGTTCATTACTTACCTCTGCAGCATTAATTGTTGCAATAACTACCGATGTAGTAGGATTTATGTCATTTAATATTAGCAATCAAAAATTCTTACGCGATTTTGGAACTACGATTGCTATTGGACTATTATTTGTTTACCTTTCATCAATTACTGTTTTACCTGCATTATTATCCTTAATACCGCCTAAATCAAAAACAGTAATTACAAGAAAAGTATTCCCAATTTCAAATATACAATCAATTGAGGAAACTAGTTTTTCTAAATTTATTGGAAATGTTGTAGATAAAAAAGCAAAGATTGTTTGGATTGTCGTAATATTAATGACAATTCCTATGCTTTGGGGGATGACATTACTAAAACCAGGTTTTGATACTCGAGATCAGCTTGTCGAAGATGAAGAAGGTGTTGTGGGAGCTTTTGTAACATTAAACGACCAATTTGCTTCAAGCCCAAGTCCTATTTATTTTATCATTGATTCAAAAGAAAATTCTACTGTCTTGTCTCCAGATGGTTTAGAAGCGTATTATGATGCCATGAATCTATTATCTAATGATCAAAAAATAAGTGATGATATCACAAGTTTGTGGACTGAATTAACAAAGTATTCTATTAATGCTGAAAATGCCACGTTTTCAGAATTATTAACTCGAATTGAGGCAAAAGAAGATATTGCTTTTACAGAATTAAGTACTTGGATTTTAGAAAATGAAGAAGGATTTGAACTAGCCTCTCCATACTTAAGCAATAATCAAAAACAAATGGTAATTAGATTCCAAGCAGCCATATTAGATTGGGAGGCATCAGTAGAACTTGAAGAAAATTTAAACAATAAATTAAGTAACTTAACAAATGATAATTTTACATATGCATTTACTGGAGATGACTTGATTATTGGAATGGTAACTGAAGAGATTTCCACAAATTCTGTAGTTTCAACAGCAATAGTTTCCGTAATAATTTTAATTATGTTGATTACAATTAATTTCTTTGATAATAAAGATCCTATAAGGGGGGTTGTAATGGCTTTACCATTATTTATTGTAGTTTGTTGGGTTTATGGGATGCTTGGGCTCTTTGGATTTTTATTAAATGCTCAAGTTGTTACTATAGGTGCATTAACACTTGGTTTAGGTGTTGATTATTCAGTTCACTTTGGTACAAGAATGGAAGAAGAAGCGGAACTAAATCCAAATGGTTCTATTGCTGAATGGACCAGTAAAACGGTTTGCACGACTGGAAGGGCAATGGGTGCTGCGGCATTAACTACTGCTGGTGGTTTCTCTGTATTGCTTCTTTCATCATTAGAACCATTGAAACTAATGGGCATATCATTTGCAATAGCAATCTCAATGGCATTAATTTCATCATTAACATTACTACCAACTCTTCTTGGCCCAAGATTAAAAAAGCATTCTGAGCAAGAATAGAGTCGATAACTGATTTAATCTCAAAATATTATTCTACATGAAGACTAAGAATGGTGCCCTTGTCAGCCAATCATGGCGATTAATCCAGATGACTTCAATGAACCTGTTGAAGATTATAATTTTGATAAAATAAAGTCTGTAACTAGTTTATTTGATTCAATGTCAAATGCGGGAGGTTTTACTGCAACGAAATTAGCTCGTGCCAAGGATTTATTGAAATTACAATTTGAACAGTTAGAAAAAGAAAATTATGATCCTAAAAAATGCCTTAATTGGATTTCATTTCCTGCGTGCCTTTGCGCTACAGGCACAAGAGGTTTTTTTGTTGAAGCTCTAAAGCAAAAAAAATTCAATGTTGTATCTACTACTTGTGGAACACTAGATCATGATATTGCGAGAACACATAAAGATTACTTGCATGGTGAATTTGAATTAGATGATATAGAATTAGGAGAATATGGATTGAATAGACTTGGAAATGTAATTGTGCCTAATTCATCATATGGAGAAATTATTGAAAAAGTAGTTTTACCTGCTTTGGAAGATATTAGGAATGAACGAATCAAACAAACTGGTTTGTCTGGAACAGAATTATGGAAAGGTTTTGGTACAGTAGAACTATGTTGGGAGTTAGGAAATAGAGTATGTGATGAAAAATCAATTTTATTCTGGGCTGCAAAACATCACATCCCTATAGTAATTCCAGGAATTACTGATGGGAGTATTGGAGCCCAATTATTCATGTTTAGGCAAAAGTATCCAGATTTTTGGATAGATATTTTAGCAGATGAACAAAGAATGTCAGATCTAACATGGGTTGCTGAGTCTAGTAACGCATTAATGGTAGGTGGAGGCATTTCCAAACATCATGTAATCTGGTGGAATCAATATAGGGGAGGTCTTGATAATGCAGTATATATTACAACAGCTCCTGAATTTGATGGCTCGCTTTCAGGTGCAAGGCTTCGTGAAGCAATCTCGTGGGGTAAAATGCGTCCCGAAGCACCTAATATTTGTGTAGAAGGAGATGCTAGCGTACTTTTACCATTATTGGGTGCAGCATTATTCAATTAAAATTACCAGTAGGTTGAATAAATTTTTTCAATATGATTTGAGATATTAAAACTAAAAAGAATATAGTTGCTGAAACTAAAGCAATCATTGAACCACTCCCTGTATTTTTCTCAGCAGATAAATAAAGTCCAAGCAAGATTCCACTTATTCCAATAATTTGTGACCAAATAATGCAAGAACGAAAACTCTTAGCTAATAATTGAGCTGTAGCAGAAGGAGTTACTAAAATAGCAGTTACTAATAAGACTCCAACAATTTGTACCATACTTACAACAGCCGCTGCAGTAATTATACTGAAGTAAAGCCCTATTGAACGAACAGGGATTCCTTGAACTCTTGCTGCAATTGGATCTACGGAAATTGCCAATAAACTATGATATAGTGTAATGATGGAAACCAAGGAAATTATGCTAATTGTAGTAATAAGGTCTAAACTTTGTTCATCAATTAATAATAGGCTACCAAACAAATAACCTTCAACATCTGTAGTTATCCCTCCCCCCCAAATTCGTAAAGTTACTAATCCAAGGCCAAGTGTGCCTGTTAAGAAAATTGCAATTGATGCATCTCCAGTAAGTAAGTTTCTTGTTTGCATTTGATCAATAATTATAGCCGCTAAAATACTAAAAATTAATGCATACCAAAGAGGTGCAACACCCCCCAATACAATCCCTACTGCTACACCTCCAAATGAAACGTGTGCCAATCCATCTCCAATTAAAGATAAATTTCTAACTAGCAAAAATGTTCCAAGAAAACCTGCCACAATACTTACTATTAATGAAGCAACTAATGCTCTTTGAAACATCGCCATGGTAAAAAAATAGGGGAATACTTCTCCTGGCATCATGGGCCCTAAAAATTCTAAAATTGGACTTAAAAATTCTAATAAGATTCCCCCTGGCCCTTTACCTTCAAATTCAAGAGATAATGAAAACATCCATTCTAATATATTCACTTAAACACCTCCCTTTCCAGAGACTATTGTAATTGGATCTAATTTTTTGTCCTTATCTGACTTAGACTTGACACTACTATACTCATTATGTGTAGAAGTAATACCCCTCAACTTTGCAAGACTAGATAAATCTGGAAATTCTGAAGTAGAACCATCATAACGTATTGTTTCTTCAAGGTAAACCATGCGATGTACTGTCTGTTTAATCGTTGATAAATCATGTGAAACCATTAAAATTGTTTTATTTTCTTCATGACATAAATTATCAAGTAACTTCAATAATGAATTTCGTGAATCTCGATCGACACCAACCATAGGTTCATCCATTACTATTATCTCTGCTTCAGATGCGAGTGCTTTGCCAATTGCTGCACGCTGACGCTGCCCTCCAGACAAAGTGGAGAGTCTCGTGTTAGCAACTTCTTCAAGTCCAACAATCCCTATGATTTTCTCTACTAGTTCACGATTTTTTTTGCGATATATCTGAAAGTATGATTTGCTCTTCAAGGTTCCTAATTGTATTAATTCTCTAACTGTAATTTGAACATTACTAGACAAATTTGATGCTGTTTGTGGTACCCAACCAATCTTGCCAATTACATTCTTTGACATAGGTTCATGATCAAAAATCCTAATTGTGCCTGTATTTGGTTTTAATATTCCAAGTATTGTAAGCAATAAAGTGCTTTTACCTCCTCCATTAGGTCCCACAATACCAATAAATTCACCACATGATACTGATAAGTTAATGTCATGAATTACTTGAGTTCCTGAACGAATTACAGATAAGTTACTAACGTCGAGTACCTGATTTTGACATACTATAATTTCATTAGTTAAATCCAAGGTTGCACACCTCTAAGTGTTATGTGAATGTTTCACCTTTTCAAAACTACCTTAATAATTTCATACAGTACATCCAAGTCCATATTTTAAACTTTCAAGGCTTTTGTACATTAATGAGACATAGTCGTCACTACTGTCTGATTGCCCATTTCCATCATCTAGAGGTGCCTTTTCCATCGTGTATAGATAACGTACCTCTACTCCTGTCTCATCAACAATGCTCTGGACAGCACTAAATTTAGTATACTCTTCAACAAATAAAACTGTAATGCCGTCTTCCTTAATTTTATTCACTACCTTAGCAATATCAGATGCCGAAGGTTCTCCTTCTGGATCAAGCCCATGTACTGTAATAAATTCAATATTATACCTTTCAGAAATATATGAGTAAGCATTATGATTTGCAGCTACAATCCTAGAAGTACAATCACTTGATTCACCGAATGCTGTTTCGAAATCTAAATGTAATCTATCAAGAGTAAGCATGTAATTTTCAGCATTGCTGGTGAATACTTCTTCTGCAAATGGAAATTGTTCTACTAATGCATTAAGAACAAGATTAACCTGTTCTTTGAATGCCAACGGATCTAACCAGCTGTGTGGGTCATAATCAAAAGCATCTTCATCTTCATCAGAAACTATTGTTGAATCTGAATCTCCATGGTCATCATGGTCTCCGTGGTCATCATGGTCTCCGTGGTCATCATGGTCTCCGTGGTCATCATGGTCTCCGTGGTCAT
>CATFLP010000100.1 GCA_949514915.1 Methanobacteriota archaeon
AATATCTGCACCATTATGAGATAATCCAAACCAAGGCCTTCCATATTGATCAACACTCATGTCAAGGAAATCTCCTAACCCTCCACATCTATTATATCCACAATCCTCAGTAGTATCTAATGGGTCACCATCTTCATTAATTTGTACTGTTGTAAATAGTGGATTATCGCTAAAGGCATCTGTTACTACAGTTAGATAACCATTCCATGTATTGTTTCCAGTATCTCCTACATATCCAAATGCAACTCTTCCTTCTCCTCCAGCAGTAACTACAGGGAAACCAGTTCCCACAAGATCAATTGGTGGTGCAATCATCATTGCATCACTCCAACTATTTCCTTCATCTCTAGAATATGAGTAATATGGCATATTATCAATTCCATGCCACATTGCATGGACATTACCTTCATCATCAACAGCAACTTGTGCTTCTTCTGCATTCCATGTGTCTGCAGTACCTGATGTTTCAGTTGGAAGTGGGTGTTCAGTCCAAGTAAATCCTCCATCCGTACTTCTGTAAATCGAATAACCTTCCCCGCTACAACCTGTATTTCCACGATAGAAATTACCATTTGGACCACCTTCAAGATGTGCAGTTAATCCACCACTTTGGCAATCAATTGGAGCTCCAGAAACTTCAGGGCTCCAAGTATTTCCACCATCAAAACTGGTTGAACATAATGGGTGTGGCGCATTTCCATTGATACAAAAAACCCATGTGGTTTGGTGTAATGCTGCAGGATATGGTGCAGAAGTTATTGTTTGGTGGTCTTGAACTGAACGAATGTCTGTTGCAACTGTTGGAGGAGACCATGATGCTCCTTCATTATCCGACCATTCAACAGTCATTCCAAGAAGTGCATGCATGTCAAATTTCCTGATTCTATCAGTCCATTTATCTACATATACGTAAGGATCATTACTATTGGGAATTGGAATTATTGGATTATACTTATTTTCGCAAGAATATTCTGAAAGGTTACTCATTTCAATTAATCCTGAGCATTGAACAATTGCAGTTGAACCTGCGGGTCCATTTCCATAACTAGAGATGTAGAGATTATCATCTGATGTAATACCAATTGTAGGTTCAAATGTACTCATGCCAATACCAAAATAACTTCCTTGAGTCCAAAATGGGAGATTATTATCTGTGAGATTGACTGAAATATTTGCATTTAATATGGCTGAATTGTTTAATGCATCAATTCCTCCAGAATAATGATACCAAGTAGTAGATGGAATATCTCTTTCAAAATCAAACGGTGATTTTTCAACAATAATTTCTACTTCTTCATCACCAAAACAGCCTGCTAAACTAGAGGTCATCATTAACACAATAACCAGCGCAACTGCTCTTCTCATGCCATTGCGTACAAAATCAAATATAACAGTACATCTATTGAAAAAAATATATTTTACGGTAATGTGTCTCTTCCACCAGGCATAAGAGGAGTTAATTGTTTCAAGTCTCCATATAATGTTGGTCCTTGAATTAATGTTCCAACAATACCTATTTCTCCCGCAGGATTATGTGCTAATGCAATCCAAGGTCTTCCTTCATCATCGATTTCAATATCAATAAAATCACCGAAACCTCCACATCGTTTATCTCCACAATCATCATCTTCATCAAGAGCATCATCTGGTTGATTAACTGCTACTGTTGTGATTAGGGGATGTTCATTAAATGCATCCGTAATAATTCCCATGTATCCGCTCCATCCACCTTCGTCAACTTCTTCACCAATATACCCAAATGCAACACGTCCTTCTTCACCAGCAAAAATTGTAGGGAATCCAGTTTCAGTAACATTTGGTGGAGCAACCATCCAAGGTTCAGACCACGTATCACCGTGATCTCGAGAATAAGCCACATATGGCATATGATCTTCAGAAATCCACATTGCATACACATTATTTGCTTCATCTACTGCTGTTGCAACCTCGTGCGAATGCCATCCATCCTGCATACCTATTTCTGTTGTAATTGTATGTTCTGACCATGTATATCCTCCATCTGTACTTCGATATACTGCAGGACCGTCACAAGAAGGGTTTCCACGATAAATTGCTCCATCATTTCCTCCAGCAAGGTGTCCATGTAAACCTGAACATTGTGGAGTTCCAAAAGGATAACCTATTCTTTGTACATCCCATGTATGTCCTCCATCTAATGATCTAGAACATTGAGCGCCCAATGCAGGAGATCCCGTGTTTATACAATATACGTATACAACATCTCCAACTATTGCATTTTCATGAGGCATTGAAGCTATACTTTGATGATCTTGTGGAGCATAATATCCTTCGACAGGGAAAGGAATACTCCATGATTCACCATCATTATCAGAATACTCTACGAACATAGCAGTTAGAGCATGCATGTCGAATTTAACTAATTTATCATTGAATTTATCGACATAGATATAAGGATCATTAGAATTAGGAGTTTGTCCAATATCTTCATCAATTTGATTAAATGGACCAACATCTACCCATGTTTGTCCTTGATCAGTAGACCTTATGATGTGTGTACCTTCTCCAAGACCATTGAAATGAGTAAAGAAAATCGCGCCAGAAGAAGTAATTCCAAGAGTGGGCTCAAATGTAGTATATCCTACGGAATAATATGTCCCTTCAGCAAAAAATGGACTGTTATTTCCTTCTAAAACCAAACTGCCGTTGAAGTACATGTCTTCAGTTTCATTAATCCATGTACCATTTGGGAAATGATAAAACGTTGTTATTGGAATTTCATTTTGGAAGTCATCAAATGGGTTTTTTAGAACCACTTCTTCAACTTCAGGTTCACTGAAACAGCCAGAAAAACTTGGCATCACCATCGATACAAGAATCAAGGCAATTAACTTCCGCATGTTTATCCCTAATCGATTATTGCTTTAATCATGCCCTCTTAACGATTATTTATGACCTGTTATCACCTATAGCCATGCGCAAGTGTAATGGGTGGTTCATCATACTTGTGATGTTATTACCAATTTCTTCAGGATGTTTTGGTGAATCAAATGAATCTGAAGTGATTGAGGATAGTGGATATCCCTCAGTTTGGGACAGGTACGATATAGAATATCAGATGGATGATGTATTTAGTAGAGTTACGATAAATGGAACATATGAAGTTGATGAAGTAAGGTCGGTTTACATTGAAGTTGATATTCCAGCATCTCATGGAGGATGTGCTACAAATGTACCTACAGATTGTCTCGTCCATCTTGGTTTATGGTTACCAGTGATTGAAGGATGCGATTGGGATTCTGAAAATTTAACAGAAGAGTGTAAGGTTCCAGCTATTGCAGAAATTGGTCCATATTATAATGACGGAGATGTAGATGCATTAACACCTGCAGATAGACTTGGAAGATTTTTAATTGAAAATTATGTTCCTCATGGTTATGCAGTTGCTCAAGTAAGTGTTTTTGGAACTGGAGAAAGTACTCATTGTATGGATTTAATGGGTCTTGATGAACAAGCAGGTATTGATGCTGCGATTACATACCTTGGAAGTGCAAATTGGGCAAGTGGAGATGTTGGAGTAATAGGTAAATCTTATGATGGATCCACACCATGGCAAGCAGCTACATTTACTAATGAATATCTCAAAACAATCGTTCCAATGTCTGGATTAATTGGAGTTCAGGATTTAATGTGGCGTAATGGGAGTATGGAAGCAAGAGGAGCAATCATGCATAATGGTGTATATGGATCATTTGGATTGGATGGTGATCTTGAAGATTCACAGACAGGTTGTGAAGGATATATCGAAGGATATTATGCAGGAGTTGGCGCTTATCTTAGCGGAGATGATTTAAGTTGGATGGGTTCAAGTTATTGGGAAGAAAGACATTTTTTGACAAGAGTACTTGAGAATTATAATGGATCTGTATATATCATTCAGGGAATGCAAGATTGGAATGTAGACCCTCATATGGCATTTCCTGCACATCAACAATTAGAAAATGTTGGAATTGAAGTTAAAACCTTAGCAGGTCAATGGGGTCATGATTACCCTGATAGAGAAAGTGGTCATTCAGGACTATCTTCTGGAAGAGGTGCAGAAGCATATCCATACACATTAAGGTGGGATTGGGCTGATGAAATGTTATTGTGGTTTGATTGGTATTTGAAAGGAGAAGGAATGAAACCACTTCTTAATGTTGAAATGCAAGATAATATGGGAGGATGGAGAGTAGAAAATACATGGCCTTCAGAAGATACAGAATATCGACAATTTTTGGCATCAGAACTTGAAGATATTAGTGGAGGTACAACAATTACTACTACTTCTTCAACAGTACTTGGATTAGGTCCTTTCGAAGAAGATTTATTGATTGCAGGAATGCCTACATTTCATCTTAAATCTACAGCATTAACTACAAACAATGGTCATTTGTTTATTGAAATGAGGGATGGAGATTCAGGAATGCATCTTGGTCATGCAGTAATGGACTTAAGATTTCATGCTGGAGGTAAGCAAAGTTCACCGTTAGTACCATTTCAAACAGTAACAGCGATGATGGAGTTTTTCCCAATGGATGTTGTGTTACCTGCTGGTCACACACTTGAACTTGTTATAAGCCAAACTGGAGAGGATTATATTCCAAGCCCTGCAGCAATGGGTCCAGTTCAGATAGATCTCTCAGATGAAAGCATTTTGACACTACCACTAATTAATCGTACAAGTGAACATTATTTCAGAGCATCAGGACATGATTATTCTGGAGAAGGTGGAGCTAGGAGTTATTGAAAACAACTAAATTGTTATTATACTAGGATGTTTAGGTGATTTTGTGTTAGGGATGAAGAAGGTCACAGCAGCATTTCTAATGCTCGTAATTATTCAACCAATTATAGCAGGATGTTTTGGAGAAGAATTGGAAGAAGATATGCCAGTGCTTGTTTCAATTTTTGAAAAATTTAGACCCTATGATTCAGGATTAGATGATCAAAGAAACTTCACTTCAATAGATTTAGCAATTAATTCTTCAACAAATCTAAGTTGGGCTGTTTTTGGAAATGAAGAAGGCGGAAATTGTTGTGAGCATTATCTTGCAGCAACAAAAGAAGGTTTGATTTTGAACTTTGGAGGAGAATATCCTACGTGGAGTGTAGATAGAGGACATACATGGGATGAATACCTGCCTTCCATATTTTCTCAATTTGGTTGTATGGAACCAAAACCAACTGTACCTGGGCAAGAAGGATTAGGGGAAGGAAGTATTGTTCAAGCAACAAATGGAGATATTATTTCTATGGGGTGGTTTCCTTATCCAAGTTCAAGTGGAGCAGATCAATTTTATGCATTCTTTTATGATTCTGAAGCAGAAGAATGGAGTTGGTGTTTTAATCGAACACCTGAACCATTCTATGATAGATCCTGGCAAGTAGAAGTTATTGGCCCAATTACTGGTGGAATTTATGGTTCAGGGCCATGGGCTAGTTTGGTAATTTCTAATTTCTGGCATCAGGTTCAAAATGTTGGTGGGCAAATCTCCACTGATGGGTTAAATTATGATTATTTCCCCTTCCCAGATAGGGATGC
>CATFLP010000101.1 GCA_949514915.1 Methanobacteriota archaeon
AAATACTGATGAGTTATACAGAGCAATATATGGTAATGAAAAGATGAAAGAAACATTGAAAATTAAAATTAAGGAAGAAAAAGAGAAAAATTCCATTCCCGCTCCTTTTGTAGATAGGCCCGATAATAATGAGCTACAAAGGGCAATGAAAGCCGCTAAAAAAGAGGAACTTCGTAGAGAAGAACAAAGATTAGCAGAAGAAAAAAGACAAGATTTGCCTAAAACAAAAGAGTACCCTGAAGAGACTTCTAGTGATAAATGGAAAGAATGGGATGGTTGAGAATTATTAGAGTAGTTTTTAACCTACCCCCTCCTAGGTAACCTCGGGTTTACTAGTGGGTGACGTGGATGAGATGCTGTCCTTGTTAGAAAATAAGGCCAGGAGAGGGATACTAGAAAGACTAGTTAGAGAACCTCATTATGCTTACCAATTAGCTGAACAAATTGGGGTTTCGCAACAAGCCATTACAAAGCATCTTGTATTGTTGGAAAAGGCAGAAATGATTCATTCAGAAAAAGTTCCAAGTACAAAGGGACCTGCTAAAAGAATATATTCTGTTCAAAAGTCATTTAGTATTAGAATTGATTTAGGTCCTGATTTGTTTAAATTGGAACAGCGACAATTACCGAAAGGTGGACCTATGAGGCTTAGTAATCGTTTACCTCAAAATTCAAAAAAAATTGCCGAGGCTTTGTCTGGAAGGAAAAAGATTGGTATTGATGAAGCAATCTTATTGTTAAGTGATCTAGAAGATGCTTTAGATAATTTAGATGATCAACGTGATGCTATAATTGCCCTACATCAACATGTTAAAAATAAAGCATCATCTACAATTGAAAGTGATTTTGCCCATTATGAAGAAAGACAACTTGTTCATTCAGTATTCAATAACCCACGTGAAGAACTAGATATTGAACAATTAGCATTTGAATTACAAATGCCTCAAAACAATGCAAGAGAATTAGCAGACATATTCTATGAAAAATTAACCAGAAGCATGGCTAAACGTAGCGGAAATATAATCGCTGCACCCAAAAATACATCCCTTCCTTGGTGGGCTACACTAAAGAAAAGTGAAAAATAATTAATTAAAAATTAAATTATTCTTCTTCGCCTATTTTTTTAACATTAATTGCATTGGGGCCCTTTGGACCTTCTCCAATTTCAAATTCTACTGTATCTCCATCTTTTATATTGCCTTCTACTTGTGACGTGTGTACAAATAAATCAGAACCTTCTTCTTGTTCGATAAATCCATATCCTTTTGTTCTATTAAACCACTTTACGACTCCTTGCGCCATAATATAACCACGCCTTAAACAAAGTACTTGATTATATCCTATGTCATTTGTCTCTAATGATTAGTTTCAGCACTTAATTACAATCACTAGATTAAAGAAAATCAGATAATGATAATTGTCTTGATTTATCATTATTAAATAATGAATCTGTACTTGATACAAGCCATTCTACATTTTGTTTTGTATAATGATCAACTCCATATGTTTCAATTACGTGCTTAGTAATTTCAATATATTTTTTCACTGCTCCTTGAGATACTGTTAATGCAAGCCCCCCTCCACAAAATTGTTGGGATTCTTCTGTTCTGGAATTGTTATTCCCAAATTTACCAATACCTTTTCCTTCGAATTTTACTTTGGAAATACACTTTCCAGCTAATGGCATACGCCTATAAGAATGGCCACATTTTGTACAACGAACTTTTTGTCTTGTAAATGCCAATAAATTCCCTCTTAAATCGGGCAAGAAATGTGACCGGACTACTGTTGAAGCTACTCGACTCACATCAACTGCTCTTAATCGGTGACCTAATGCCAATTGGCCATTCATTTTATCTTTCATTGTCTCTAATGTTTTGTAAGATGAAAGTTCTGGACCAGTAGATAAATTCTCTGTTCCATGCGTAAAACCTAATCCCCTAAGAGCAACAAATTGCCCCTCTTTTAATCTTGAATTAACTGTCCCCATTTCATCTTCTATTTCCTTAGAATGTAACATTTTATCAGTTGCTTTGTAAAAATCAACCGAATAATTCCAAGCCGCATCTACATTCAATGCTTCTTTGTCGATTTCATGCGGGTTTAATCTTGTGGTTAATACTAAAGGTGCATCCATTAACCCTCCTCTTCTATTTGGTAATAATTGTCTAGAAAAGTTTAGTAAGCCATCCATAAGTAACATTATACAATCTTCGTCACCATCACAATTTCTTCTCTTAGCTGCATGGAAAAGAGGATGTGCATATCCTCCAGAAGTATCTGACCAACCGATGATCCTTCCCAATACCCCTCCACTTGTATGTGGTGCTAATCCAATTATTAATTGTCCAACCATGTCTTCTAAATTATTAATATCATAAAATTTTACAGTACCATAATAACGTTCCAATAAATCATCAATATAGTTTGCAACCCTGCTAAAAAATTCAATACAATTTTTACTGACTACAAAATCCTGTGGATATAATTCTACTAATTGGTCATTTGAATTCAAAGGCATTCCATGAATATCATGAGTATATCCTAATTTTAATAATTTTTCAAAAGAAGTATTTACCTCTGAAGGAGTAAAATGTGTTAAAGGTACATCACTCATATCATATCTAATAGTTCCATCTCTGAATACTGGTAGTTTATACTTAGCACGCAATATTCCTTTTTCAAAAGGTTCTGGAATTTTACTTTTCGTAGATAATTCTTTCATTCCTTTAATTTTTGGGGGTAATCTTTCCAATCCTAAATTTAATCTAGCATTTTCTAAATCTCGTTTTAAATATACTGTTTTTGTTGAAATGTTCCTTCTATTTGAAAAAGTGTTGGAAGTTTTTTCTTCTTCTATTTGTATTGTTTTACCGCCACAAACTTCACCTGATGAATTTGTATTAGTACATTTTATTGAAGGTGATAATTCATCACAAGTAGTACATTTTCTTGAGCCCAATGTGATTCTTACGCTTTCTTGAGCGGCTGCGACACCAAGTAACTTTTGAGGGCCTCCTGTTGCACCTACTGGGAATATCATATGTGCAGCAGGTTTCATCTCTCTTGGTGCTGCTTTTTCAGGGCGACCCATTCTACATCCAATTCTTGTTCCTGCACCATCTTCAATTCTCAATTGATTACATTCTTTAATCAACCATAATGAATTTAGATTTTCGTGTTCTTCAATTATAAATTCAGAATTTGCTAATACTTCTGGATCTTTAGAGCCCTTATCTTCAATTTTTGACATCGCTTTTAATCCTAATTCAACTGTTTCAGATATCCCCTTTCCTTGCTGCCTTGCTTCTGTTTCTGCTTGTATTCTTACAATTCTCTTCTGTTCATTTAATGCAGTTAAACGTTCTTTCTCAATAGATAATACATGATATGCATTTTTTAAGCGTCTTATTCTTTCTGAACAATGTTCACTAATATCTATTATCTTTCTTGGACTACTCTGGTTTTGTAAATTTTCTGAAGCATATCCAAATCCATTCAATAACGCTTCCCAGCCTTTTGTTACAATGATATTATTTCCACTGTGAACATGTTCTAAGCCAAGTACCATTAAACTAGATTTTACAATTCCATGAATTATTCTATGATCATCTTGAATTATTTCTTTTCCATTTATACATTCATCGATCTTATGTTTTATTCCAGGAGGGGTGATATCTGGTGTTGAACTACCTGGCTTTGGAATATTCTTTTCGCTCCAATTCTCTGAAGCGCCCATAAATTTCAATGTTAATTCACCATCATTATTTTTTTCAATAACGCATTCCTTTAGTATTGTATCTAAAGTAGAAATCCATTCAAGTGGCAAATCTTTCCACCACAGATTAAATGGTGGACATAATGATGTTTTGAATTCCTTTGATATCTTAATTGTTTGTTCCCAATTAGGTTCCATTGTACG
>CATFLP010000102.1 GCA_949514915.1 Methanobacteriota archaeon
AAAATCCAACACTGGGGGAAATGATATTTTCTGGAATTGAATCTAATTCAAAAGATTCAGAAGACAATCCATGGGTTAAACCTGGAAACACCTTAAATCTTCAACCTTCCAAATTATTTCATAACTCTTATCTCCAAAATGGTCTTAAATCTCTTACAATTTTTCATTCATTGGATTGTTTTTCGAATGAAATTGGAAATTTAACGCCATTTTCTAAATTAAAAAAGGAACAAGATTTGTTGGTTTCAGAGAAATTAGAATTTCAAAAAACCGAAAACAAATTATCAAGAAGTGTAGCATTAAGGCTAGCACCACACAAATTAGATGCTGCAGGGTCATGTAAGAGAAGACATTGGCTAAGCACAAGTTTAGGACTTGAATCAGAATCATTATTGCCATATACTAAAGCTGAAAACATTGTGCAAACTAAGTTTCCAAATCCAGCTGACTTTGGAACTATTTTTCATAGGTTAGTTGAAGTTGGAATTGGAAATCCAGCAATTGGTAATAATTTTGATTTACCCTTGACTTGGAAAAGAAAACAAAAATCAAAATTACTTGATAAAAACGTAGTTTCTGAAATAATTAATGAATTATTACCAATTGATGCTGATGAGAAGGTTACAAAGGAGAGATTAGAAATTTTATCTAAATTATTTGAAAATGGCCCCTTAGGCACATTATGTTCTGGCAAGAGTGTTGGCGGGTATTCTATTGATGGTTTACTTACTGAAATGCCATTTGAATGTACTATTTCTTTAAATCCAAGTGGAATTGAACTTGAATTATGGACACCGTATGGGTTAAGAAAAACTTCAGAAATAGATCATGCATCAATATCATTTTCGGGAAGAATCGATTTAGTTTTAGCATTATCTGATGAATCAAATAATAGATTTTTAATGGCCGTCGATATTAAAACAGAAGGTAGTTTATTCGGATTTAATCAATATGATCCTTTGAATGGAACACCTTTACAAATTCCAGTTGAAGATATAGAAAATAGATTTAAATTAAATCCTTCAGAAAAAGAAATTTTGGAAAGCCATAGTTTCCAGTTAGCATTGTATAATCATGTATTGGATTCGATTCAAAAAAATAGTAAAGTTGGTAGAAAAATATTGCCCCCTAGTATTTATGTTGCGGCTTCAGGAAGATTGGTATCTTGGAACGATTCAGAACAAAAAATAAAGCAACAAAATCTTGATGAATTATTAAATTGGATTGCCAAATCCTCTATGAATCAAATTGAAATAGATGAAATTAAAAGACAACCGCAAGAAAAATCAGAAATTTGTGCAAAATGCCCTTATAATTCAGGACCAATCAAGTTGTGTGGTCCTTTAGGAAGCGAAATCGGCCTTGCTGAAAATCCTTCAAATAATGCAAATTAATTGAACCCTTAAGCGTCGGAGTTATTATGGTCGAACTGTTGGGGTGTTCAAAGACTTAGAGGGATAATACATGACCGACGAGACAACAACTGGTACAATTACACCTGAATTAAGGATTAAAGAGTTAGAAGAAGCATTGAAACAAGAAACCGAAAGAGTACTCAAAGTTTATGATGCATTTTCTGCACAAGAACAAGAAATCACGACTCTAAAAGCAGAGATAGAAGTACTTGAAAAAGAGATTGTAGATAGAGAGATTGAAAAAGAAGGTATTGAAGCACTTTTAACTGAAAAAGATAACAGATTAAGAGAAATAGAAATGCGAGGAGCTAAAGCTGGTAAACAAGTAGAATTCTTGGAACCAGAATTAGAAAAGATGGAAGAGAAGTATATCAGAGAAAAAAACCGTCTTGCTAAAGTGTTTGGAATTTCTGAAGAACTTGACAATGATTTACGTCTTGCAGTTACAGAATTAAAAGCAAGAGATGATTGGTATGTTGCACATATGGCATTATTTGAAGATTTAAATAAAGCAATTAAAGATAGATACACAATGATTGAAAAAGCTGTAGAAGCAGAAAGACAATCTCAACATATGCAAAGAGCAATTGAAGAACGTATGGCTGAAGCAATTGAAGCAAGAGCAGCAGAAATGGCAGAAGAAGAATAGATCATTTTTCTATTTTTTTAATAAATTTAGCTGGAACTCCACCCCAAATTTCACCAGGGCCAATATTAGTAAATTTTGGAAGTACTGCATGACTTGCTATTACTGCCCCATCACCTATTGTACAACCTGGATTAATCATAGCACTAGCTCCAATTACCACTTTTTTACCAATTCTAACTTTTGAGAGATGAATACCATCTCTTTCAAATAAATGGCCATTTATTGAAGCGCCACCTCCAATTACAGTCCTTTCTCCAACTTCTACCATAAAACAATCATTTAGATTTGCTGTATTTATTTGAGCACCCCTTCCTACTTTACATCCCATTAAACTATAGTAAATATTTCCAACAAAAGAAGGGACCATCCATTGAAGTGAAGGTAGTGCAAGTCGATGGAAAATAGAAAGAAAACCCCATCGAATTGTTAACCAACTTTCTGTGGGGGCCTTTGCATCATCAAGTTTAGGCCTTATTATTCGTCCCAAAATTCCAATTAATAATAAATCTGTAATACACCATAATAATGCTCCAATTCCTAAAGTAGCGCCTAATGATATTGCTCTTTGCCAACTTTCCCATGATTCTGTAATGTTAGAAACTTCTTCAAAAAGAAGAATACCTGGAGTAGCAGCTAATCCCCAAATTATGAATCCTATTGGCATCAATATCATAGAAAGAATTGTTTGAATCCAATTAAAACCGCGTAATTTTTTAGACATGTAATCACTCAGATACATTATTATTTACTGCTTCTTTTTGAGATAAGACTCTTTCATCTTCTTCATCAGCCATTCGCATTCCTTCTTCTAAATCAACTCTGGAACAAAGATATGAACCAATTACAATTACAACTACAATACTCATAATGGCTACACGATCATCAAACCAACCCGCTGCAGCAGCGTAAAGGAATGGCCCAAGCATAGCAGCAGCTTTACCAATAAATCCAAAGAAACCAAAGAATTCAGTAGTTCTACTTTTAGGAATTAGCATTGTAAACATTGATCTTGCTTGAGCTCCAGCAGCTCCCATTACACACCCAACAAAGAATCCTAAAATAATCCATTGAAGACTTACCCCTATTCCAAAGGGTTCCCAAACTAAATCCCTCATCGTTTCTGGCCACCAATCAAACATACCTCCTTGATTAACCATTGTGGGGTGTCTCTCTCCGATTTCAGATTGATTAGCAATACCGATTGGACCTCCATTGAAATGGATTGAGAATCGGTGATCAGTAGCATTATCAAATGCAGCAACCATTGAAATTGCTTCAGTAGAAGTAATTGTTGATGACGCTTTATCTTTCGCTTCAACATCTTCACTAAACATCATTGCAGATCCGAACATGACTGCACCAGAAAGAATTAGAATAAGCATCAATCCAAATTTTCCTAGATTTTCTCTCATTAAAGCCATCATCCCAAATCCGACTCCAGCAGTTGCGATTCCAATTACAAGAAGGGCTGAGAATCCCTGAAACATCTTAAAGCCACCAACACTTGCACCATCTTCACTTTCAAAATTCATCCATTCTCCAAATGCATTTCTGAATTCAGCATCACCTTCTGATTCTGCTGATACCCAACCATCAATTCCTCTATCATACAATGTTGTAAGTGTGTAGTTTCCTGTACTTTCATCCCAATCATATTGGAAATCATATCTTTCATGATCATTTTCTAATTCTAAAGGAGCAAAGCCAACAGCGGTAATTGCAACCGCACAGTAAATTGCTAATGCAAGCATTAGTGCAAATTTTGTACCACTTTTGTTTGCAATTTTACCAAAAACAATA
>CATFLP010000103.1 GCA_949514915.1 Methanobacteriota archaeon
ATTCGGAATAGGTAAGCCTATCTCCACTAGTGTAAGATGACATGACTCCAACAAGAGGTCTTATCTCTTAGTCGTATTGTTTTGTAAAACAATACATGTTGCTTTATAATTCCTAAATAGCCACGGAAATTGTCTTGGGAAAAATAACCATTCCTTTGGCTTGTAAAATGGCATAAATATTCTTGCAATATTTTTTATTAATTCAACAGGTTTTCTATGGTCATTACTCGTGATTATTGAACTTTCAATAAGTGTGGTATCTGGAAAATATTCTGCCATTTCATCAACATTAGGACGGAACATTGTATCTATTGGGTCTGGGTGATATGGGAATTTATATGGTCCAGAGACAAATAAATATCCGTTTTTCGGAATAAATTTCATTAGTGAATTACAAATAATATTGATGCTTTCTGTAGGGACATGTTCTAATAAATTTGAACAAATAACAGATTTAAATCCCATTTCTTTAAGTTTATTCATAAAATTAGGATCTGTGACGTCTCCAACTAAATCTACTCCAGGATGATCTTTAAGATCTACATTAACTACTTTGTAATTAGCATCTCTTGCTTTTTTAAATATAAATTCATCAATCCATGGTTGTCTTTGTTTTGCTAATTCATCATTAGAGCTGCCCAAATTACATAATGGAAAAACATCTTCTGGATTTAATTTATACATTATTTCTCCAATAAATTTTGCTTCTTCATATAGCATAATTCTTCCAGTTCCAACATCTCCGACAACACTTCAAAATTTCATATTTTTGGAGAAACATGTCATTTATTAATAATAATTTAATCTACAAAAATAATTGCACTAAAGCGTAATAGTCATAGAGTGCCTATTGCCGAAACTCTATATGGGAATCAATGAGGCTGACTTACGTTGGTGGCTTTCTGGCTATGACGTATCTCAGGTGATGATTGGTGTTGTAGCATCCCATTCTGCATTACAAATATTACACGGGGCTAAACAAGAAGGATTCAAAACATTAGGCATAGCAGTAGGCGCAGATAAAAGAAGACTTTATTCTGCATTTCCGGGTTCTGAACCAGATGAATGGCTAATGCTTGATGATTACAAAGATTTGCTAACTCAAGTTGAGTGGCTTCGTAAAAAACAAGTGATAATTATACCTCATGGTTCTTTAGTGGAATATTTAGGTGCTGATAATTTTAGTAACTTAGAAGTTCCTACATTTGGCAATAGAGAGATATTAAGATGGGAATCTAGTAGAGAGAAACAACGTATTTGGTTAAAAGATGCAGGATGTACCACTCCAAAAGTAGTCAAAGATCCAAGAGATATAGATAGCCCTGTTATTGTAAAGTATGCTGGTGCAAAAGGGGGCAGGGGATATTTCATTGCAAGAGATTACAGAGACTTTAGAAGGAATGTCAACTTAGATGAAGAATTTACAATTCAAGAGTATGTTTTAGGTTGTAGGTATTATCTTCACTTTTTCTTTGATCCATTGGCGCAAGATGGTTATCAAGTACATGGAATAAAATCTCATGCGGGACAGAAACTTGGAAGATTAGAATTAATGTCAATGGATAGGAGAGATGAATCTAATGTAGATGAATTTTACAAATTAGGATCACTCAGAGATTTAAGAGAAATGTCATTAGAACCTTCATTCGTTGTCACTGGAAATATGCCCGTTGTTTTACGTGAAAGCTTACTTCCAGAAGCTTTTAGATTAGCGGAAGGAGTTGTTGCAGAATCATTTGAATTAGAAGAAGAATCAAGAGGAATGATTGGTGCATTTTGTTTAGAGACAATAGTTACTGATAAATTAGAATTTAGGGTCTTTGAGATTTCAGCGAGAATTGTTGCGGGCTCAAATCCTTTTATTGGAGGTTCTCCTTACTCAGATATAAATGAATATAATATGTCAACAGGTAGAAGAATTTCTCGTTGCATTAGAAAAGCAATTGAAACAGGAAATTTGATTGATATCTTATCTTAAATTAATCTTCATGAGGATCAATATCGATAGGTATCAAATGATTGTCATATTCATACATTGCAATTTTTAGTGGGTCTAAAACGAATCTGATATTTGCTTCATCAATTCCATAAATAGAAACCAATTCATCTTTGAATTCTTCTCTAAGTGTTGTTTCGTCTACAAAGATGGGAGCACCCATTCCAATTTGTAATGCTCTTGCTCCAATTATTCTTGCTCTTTCAAAACGTGTATGTGCTCTTATTGGTGTTACCAAATTATTCACCTGCCCTTCGGACATTCAGCGCCACATACAAGCCATTATTAACACTGACGAGTGAATGCAAGAAGTTATGCATATCTTTTTCTTGGACCAATCATGGGTGATGGTGGCCATTCAAGTAAGGCTTATCTTATACCTTTGATTATTGCATTTCTTTCAATATTAGTTGTTGCTACGGGTGGGTTCATTAGAATTAATGATGCAGGAGAAAGTTGTCCTGATTGGCCAAAGTGCTTTGGAAGCTGGTCTTTCAATATCTCTGAAAGTGAACAAGAAGAGTTTTGGAATGAACATCCCGAAGAAGCAGATTCTAGAGGAATAAATCACCGTTATTCTACATTTGAAATATTTACTGAATGGTTTCATCGTCTTTTAGTAGGGGTTTTATTATTACCAATCTGTTTATACAATGTTTTTAGAGTTAAAAATTCTAAAATTGAATTAACTTCCAAAGTTCATTTACTTAGTATTGTAGTTTTTTTATTATTGATAATACAAGCAATTGTAGGGGCTATTACGGTATTTTTCGATAATGCTGATTGGTCCGTATCATTACATTTAACATTAGCATTATTATTTATTTCATCATCTATCTATCAATCATTATTATGGGCAAAAGATCTGGGTAAATTACCAAAAGAAATGAATATTGCTCAGGATATTGCATTAAAAATAGAGAAATTATTGAATCTTATGGTAATCTCATTATTTTCATTATTATTTATTGGTGCATGGCTTGCAACAACAGAATGGGGTAGTTATGCATCAGCATGTTCCATTGGATGGATGGAGGGATGGCCATTATGTCAAGGAAAATTTATTCCTGATTTTAATATTGAAGGGACAAATATTCAGATGTTACATCGTATTGTTGCTTCTGTTGTTGGTTTGTATTTATTATATGGCGTTTACAAAATAAATGAATTATGTAAAGTTGATGCAAAGATAATTTCTAAAATTTCACTTACTGGTTTAATTTTAGTATTTATTAACGGATTAATTGGTGGAGGTTATGTGGTATTTGCAGGGTCTGAAGGTTTTCCAGAATATCTTTCATTACTACATTTGATATGTGGTTCTTTAGCATTATTGTGTTTTATTATAGTATTATTAATTGTGAAAATATCGATTTCAAATGAGTTAGAAAATGAATAGGGTGTTAAAATGGACGTATTAGATAGTAAACCAAATTTATTTTCGATTTTGATTAAATTAATGAAATTAAGAGTTATCGTTTTACTTCAAATTACAGCAATTTGTGCAATATTAGTTCATGATTTACTTTCTAGACATGGCTTAATTGAAATTGAAAGGACATGGTATGATACATTTTTTACAATGTTAATCACAATAGTTGGGGGCACACTCTCAGCAGGAGGTTCAAACGCGATAAATATGTGGTATGATTCAGATATAGATGTACATATGACTCGCACAAAAAACAGACCAATCCCAAGTGGTCAAATTTCTCCAACTATGGCATTGATTTTTGGAATCATAATCTCTATATTAGGCTCTTCATTATTCTTTTTGATACATTGGAAGGCTGCATTTTGGTCATTTTTTTCTGTATTCTTTTACGTATTTATTTATACAGTTTGGTTAAAGAGGAGCACACCTCAAAATATAGTAATTGGAGGTATTGCAGGAGCAACTCCTCCAATAATTGGTTGGGCTGCTGCTGCAGCAGAAACTATAGATTCGACAAATCCATTTGATTTAGGGTCTCCAATTCCTTGGATGTTGTTTGCATTAATCTTTTTATGGACCCCTCCTCATTTTTGGGCTTTAGCATTGTACCGTTCTGGAGAATATGCAAAAGCGAAGGTTCCTATGATGAATGAAGTATATGGGCCAGAAAAAACAATTTCCCAATCAAAAATATATTGCTTTTTGTTGTTTTTCCTTGGTTCAGTTCCTTGTTTCTGGCCACAATGCGGTCTGCCTTTATTATGGGCATTTGTTGCAGGAGCTCTAACATTATGGTATTCTAAGTCTGTATGGGATATAGATCCTCAAGAACCAGTAGATGAAAATGGAAGAATGCCTAAAGCAGCAAAGTCATTTTATCGTTCATTGTATTACCTTGGATGGATGTTTTTGGCATTGGTAATTGTGACAATTATACCTCCTGATTTATTGGGCTTTTTAGGGCCATTAAATTATTAATTCAAACCGTCATATTCATGACAGGTATCTCGGTCGCAAGTTTACTGCGACAGTCGCATAGCCTGGTATTGCGCAGGATTGCTAATCCTGTGGGTTTCACCCGCGCGTGTTCAAATCACGTCTGTCGCGCCATACTCTGTAAGAACCTAACAAATGTTCATATGCTATTCTCTTTGCAATAGGAAACTATGAAGAGACTTGTATTGCTGATTACTTTTTTAATTTCCACTCCTTATTTGGCAGGATGCTTTGGAGGAGATATTGAAGAAATTACAGAAGAACAATCGGAAATTAATCCAGAATCCACAAATCTTGCGCCAGTTGTAATGATGTGGGATCAAACAATTACATATGGATCTCAATCAATACTTACTGGTACATTATGGGATGAATTTATTGATCAAACGAAGATAGAAATAAATGTATATGAATCAAATACAAATGAAAATTCTATATTTTCAGAAACTATAGAGCCTATTAGTGATGTTTGGAATTTAGACATTAATTTATCAGAACCAGGAGATTATATTGTTTCAGCGATAATTACAGATATTGATGGCAAATTAGGTGCAGAAAAACAAATTATATTCACAATTAGTACTCCTTTTGAATCTGAAGCAAGATTATTGGTTGCTTATGAAAAAGATTCTGTAAATGAAAATGAATCAATGGGCGGAACTATTTATGGAAGTATCAATCATATATTTGTTGAATCTTGCTCAATTTCATATTTGCCTTCATTTGGTGGAGTAATACATGGATTAGTTGATTCAGAAAATCATACATTTAGTATTCAGGTGTCTTCTCAGATAAACAAAACTGGAAATATTATTGCAATTTGTGGCCTTTGGACTGTAACAACAGTTAGTGTTCCTTATCAAATCCCATTAAGTGAAGAAGTCGTACCTGAGGAAGATTCTGATTCTGATGGAATTATTGATTCAGAAGACAAGTGTCCAGATTCAAATGGATTTGTAAATCCAGAAGGGTGTAGTGAAGACCAAATTGATTCAGATGGCGATGGAGTAAGTGATTCAGAAGATAAATGTGAAGGGCATGATGACAACATTGATCTTGATAATGATAGTATTGTTGACGGTTGTGATGAGATCATAGATTCTGATAATGATGGAATTGATGATGAAGTTGACCAATGCAAATATGATCCAGAAACAGAAAATGGATATCAGGATGATGACGGCTGCCCAGATGAAGCACCAATTACTTGGACACCTCAAGATTCTTGGCTATGTCAAGATGGAACAGGACCATGGGTGAAAGATTACAACTCTGAAGAAGGATATGATGCAAATACAAACGGTGCAAGTAGTGCTGGAGCCAGTGATGAAAATTCTGGACCTTGGTTTCAATGTGATGTTGCTGTTACAACAACAGATGGTGAAATGATAGTAAATGCCAATGGAATACCTAATCATGATTTTTTATCTACGAGGGGATGTTGTACAGATGAAGTAGAACTTGAATGGCATATTAGCTTAAACCCCATGAATGACACTACGGGAGGGCATACTTCAACAAATTGTCCCGCATCCAATGGTAGATGGGAATGTGCACCAGATAGAGGTGCTGTAGCAGTTGCAGTTAACGGTGTTCCAATGTATGGTCCAGAAGAAGGACCAGGAGGAGATGCTGTAGCTCTACATTTCAGTTATTTTGATGAAGATAGGCAACCAATTTTCCTTGGATGGTGCACTAGTCACTCTGCAGGTGCTAGTTTTCATTATCATTATGACGCACAATGTCAATTTTGGGATTCTGAAATAGGAGAAGATATGAGCGATTATGAAATTGATAAGTTACAAGATGACTATCATAGCCCAATTATTGGTTGGGCATTTGATGGATATCCAATATATGGCATGTATGGATATGGAGATGATGGTCAGAGTATAAAGGCCATAACATCATCTTATGCAATCGAAAGAACACAGGATGGAGGAGATCAAGGATATAATGGGATTGATGATTGGAATTATTATGACGGATTGGGAGACCTTGACGAATGTAACGGTAGATTTGGTCCAACACCTGAATATCCAGAGGGAATATATCATTATGTTAGCACTCCGTTGTCAGGAGATCCTACATTAGTTACAGATACTGATGGGAATCAAGTTAGTATGATTGGATTTCCATACTTTTTACTTTGCTATCATGGTATTGCTGATACGAATTCTCAATCAGGAGATGGTGGCCAAGGAGGAGGAGATCCAGATTGTTCAGGGCATGGTGAAACATGGGGTCCAGGAATAGGTCCTCCTCCAGAAGGTTGTGGAGGCGGTCCACAATCAAACCAAGGATATAGTTATAATTCCCAAAGTAAAATATCAATCTCTAATGAATCAACTTACGAGGATAATTCAAGCCTTGTATTTTCTATTTTGATATCGATGGGGTTAATGTCATACTTGATTTCTAGATTATTAATAAGATTCAAATAATGTGATTAAGAATAATCTTATTCTTGACATTCACGTCTATCCTCTATCCAAGTGCCACCACGATCTTCACAATCTTCTTGTTGATTGTTTTCAGATGTTTCTTCTTCACGTTCTTCTTCATCAAACTCACAATAGTATTCCCCATCACGATCTGGTGCTTCAGTCCAAGTTCCTCCGCGTCTTTCACAGTCTTCTTGAGTCATGTTTCTTTCAGATTCTTCACGTTCTTCATCTTCGTATTCACAATAGTACTGTCCTTCACGATTTGGTGCCTCAGTCCAAGTTCCTCCACGTCTTTCACAGTCTTCTTGAGTCATATTTCTTTCAGATTCTTCACGTTCTTCATCTTCATATTCACAATAGGATTCTCCTCCTCGTTCAGATGCTTCGGTCCAAGTTCCACCTCTTTCTTCACATAGTTCCTGTGTAATTTCAAAATTATCTCCATTTGTAAAACTACACCATGAAGGCCTTTCATTTGTTATATTTTCATCTTGTGATCTCAACAATTCAACTATGCTTAATTCACCATCAGAATCAAAATCTAAATCATGAAATGAGGCGAATAAATCTCTATATGTTTGAGAATCATTAGTTAAATTAACATCCTCTACAGAATTCCAAATTTCTACAAATTCATTCCAATCAAGGCCACTAGAATTATCATGATCGTAATCATCTATTGAATTATTATCTGTAATTCCTCCCATTTTTCTAATAACATTCATAGCAGTATCGTGCCCTACGTTTTGACTACGTTCTTCAATAGATTCAATCCATATGCCACCATCTCTTTCACATTTTTCTTGACTCATATTTGAAGCTCTAATTTCAGAGATGTCTTCAGGGATCCTGATTTCATTAGTTCCAGAAATTGTTGAAGTATCATTATTTTTAGTAATTATTGAGTCATCCATTAGTCTTAAATCGTCTGTTTTTTCTATTTTCTGTTCTTCACGAACATCTTCAACACAACCTGACATTAATGATAATAAAATAATTAATGAAAGAATTAATGGCTTACTTTGCATGTGATTTGCGAATGTGTTGACCTTAATAGTCTTCATCATCCTCAAAGTCGCCCCATGCACCAGTTTTTATCATGTGGTCAATTCTGCGTTTTGCCTTCTTTCTTTCTTGTAATGAAAATGGAATTAATACAAAATTTAAACACAATACTATGATTGTAATTAATCCCGCTATCTGGAATGTTGATTTGTCTAAATATTCTAATAATTCTATTTCGAAATCAGATCCTGTTATTGTATCTACACAAGAACTTCCATCACCGTTAGGAACTCCACATTCATCTTTTGGAATCCATTCTGGATGGAATGTAGAAACCTCAACTTCTTCAACATTTACTTCAATCCAATTTCCAAGTACTGGAATAGTTCTTTCATTGCCTAGAGCATCAACAGGAGCCAAATAATAGTAATAAACTCTGTCTGGACGAATTCCAATATCTATTTCTATATTTTCAAATTCTCCATCTGTATATGTTGTTAATATATTTGTACCATCATCGATATATTCAATTGATGCACCTGGGTTAATGTTTTCATATGTCATTAATGGGATTGCAAATTGTAAATCAGTTACATATTGTTCAGTTCTGTAAAGTTTGAAATCTACCGACTCAGAAATACTCATAGGCCAATTCCATTTCAATTTTACAGAATAGCAACGAGAATAGTCTAGATTTTCTTCTAAACAAGTTGTAGAATTATCATAAAGTACCTCTTGATTAAGATTACTTAAAATAATTAGTGGTGCTTTATTATCTCCACATACACTAAATGATTGACCATTTTCATCAATTCCACTTACAGCACCGTTTTCCCACAATGTTTCTCCTTGTCTATTTGTAGCTACAACAACATATGATGCACATTCATCTTCGTTTAATGGGTTTGGATCATACCACCTTTGATTATATTCCAATTTGTAACATTCATTAACATCTGAAGTATAATTTTGGTCATTAGAATCTAATTCATCCACACATTGAACCGCTTGACTAATTTCATCATCAGTAAGACTCATTGGAGCGTCTATGCTAAATGAATCAGATAATTTGTTTTGCGTAAGTAGTTCCCAATCCTCAGCTGAAGTTCCATTTAATTCTCCAAAAGGAATCAAAAGTTCTTCTGTACCAATTTTTCTATAAACCTCCCAATCAAGAATCAACGGGTTATTTGTGTCTCCAATTACATTCCAAGTTAGTTCCATTCCTCCAGATTTATACGGAATTGCTTGTAAATCTGTTATTGATAAATTGATAGAATCTATATTCGCCGCAATTAAAAACATTCCATCAGTAGGTGTATTAACATGGTATAGTCCTGTGTTTATTTCTAATGTTAGGTAGTTTGAATCAATTTGAATAGGTGAGGTGTCAGTGACATTTTCAATCCAATACATTTCAATTGAACTATTGTCTTTAATTTCATCAGGTAATAGTTTATCTAAGTCAAAAGTCATATCTAATCTTTCCAATCCAGGATCTTGACCCACATTCAAACTATTAATTGCTTCAACATCTAATGTAAATAACGGAGTTAATGACTCATCAATCGAATATATTATTCTCTCGGGAACTAATTCTAAATTTACATCTACATATGCAGCAGATCTTGTTGGAGCTACTCCATAAATCATGTCGCCTCCATATGAAAAGAATGTTGTGTTTACAATGATTAATTCAAAGTCAACAAACATCACTCTGTTTAGTGAATCAGTTACGGTAAGAGTCATTTGATGTGTTCCTGTACCCATGTGTCTGGCAGTAAGATTAACTTCTTCTCCAGTAGCCATTGACCATCCATTTCTTGACCAATCAAAACTTAATGGAGTGGGTGCGTTAGAACTAACTGATGCAATTAAGTGAATCGAATCATCAAATGTGAAGATACCATCCTCCCTTTCAAGAATTACACTTGCATTCAAATCACCTGCAATTATTTCAACAGGGATTAATAAATTATTATCAGATGGATTTTCATCAACATATGTTTGGTAAGTTTCATCAATAGTTATGGTCAAATTGGTAAGTCCAGGATTTAGTAAATCAAAGAAACAAGTTTCTGATTCTCCAGGATGTAAATCAATATCTCCACAAATCTGAATTATGTCTGTATAACTTCCATCATATATTTGCTCTAATTTTAAATTGTAATTATAAGTTGAAACATTACCATTATTTTCAACAACAACTTTCATTGAATTCAATCCTGCGTACCATATTTCTCCTTCTGCATCAATTAATGATTCTGGATCATTGATTGTAATGTCTAATGAATTATCAAAAACAATTTGAGAATAATGTACATTATTTAGGTGATTCATATCTTCTCCAACATCAAATAATCCATATTTTAGTGTAAATAATCCTTCTCTTGGTGAATTTAAGAATGGTAAATCAACACTTAGTGATGTTAATTCTTCAGTGTCAACAGGGAAATTTGCTGTATTTGTCATGGCTTCAGCAAATATGACCTCTCCCTCCAACAATTGCCACCCGATTTGTGCAGGGCTATTTTGTTGCCAGTTTTCCACTGAACCGTTTAATGTCAATGCATAATTTTTATTTGAATTGTAAATGGTATATCCATTGTAAATATTCAAATTTTCTACATCTGGCAGAACCTCATAACTTGTATCAATTTGGAAATCTGTAAATGCATCTACTACTGTAATTACAATGTATATTTCATCATTTATTGCATTAAGATCATTTTCTTGATAACTAACTTCTAAAGTATAATCTCCGCTATTTGGAGCTTGAAATGTGCCAAATGAAATCAATTTCCTTGCATTTGGAGCAATATTTGCAGTATATGTAGTGCCATTATCTATTGAATTATTTTCATCACATCCAGAAATAGACATATTTCCTTCACAAAAAGACCAATTAATCCATCTTAATCCATTAAATGCATCAGATTGATCAAAGTTTTTCGCATAAACCTCTAGTAAGATAGTGTCTTCAATTGGATAACTCACTCCTTGTTGGAATGAATTAGTTTCCTCGAACCCCATGTCAATATTTGTATTAGCAGAAACAGTTGTAATTGGTATTGTAGAAATCACAAAAAGAAATACCAAACATACACTAATTCGAGTCATTTTTTTACGTGCAGAAAAATCTGCAGAGTGCACTTTAGTATAACCCACGATTTAATAGGACTCATCTATATCGTAAATATCAAACGGTCACATGATAGCAAAAGAGTATGATTTTGGGGATTTGTATTATTTTTGGGAATTAAAAAAAGTTTTAAATTATGTATAAATTTAGTATTTAGAAACATCACCCTTATTTCCTTTGCCGGTCCTCTTAGTTTTGTGAAGAGACACCAAGACGACTTGCATTGCGATGAAAATGCAATGACTGCGGTTATAGAATTTTTATCCGCATTCATTCTATTTCTTATGCTTGTAACTGCATTTTTATCTCTTGCACAATTACAATTGGGTCCAAATACACCAGATATAGATCGTTTGGAACGTTCTGCTGTTGAAGCAATGGATAAACTAACAGGTAGTGAAGGGTATCATATCCCTTATAATAATGGATTAAAAGATTCAGAAAACGCAACAGTTGATTGGCATTTACTAACACCCGAGGAATTAAATTCTGGTGCATTGATTCCTGGTTTGTTAAGCGAAAGAGGCAGATTATCAACGTTAAAAGTGGATTCTTTGAAATTTTTAACTGAAGATACTTTTAGTAAAGGTTTAGGATTAAATGAGGAATATGATGTTAGATTATTAGTAAGGGTAGAAGATTCACCAAATTCATCAAGAATTGGAGAATTATTGTTTGATGATGGAACTCATAGAAACAGCTCATTTTCAAGTGTTTCAATAAGTAGAACAATGCATATGTCTGATGAGGTTGTATTAGTTAGTTTAGAAGTACATATTGGAGCAGGCTTTGCTGATAGGTTATTTATGACTGAAATAATGATTGATCCCGATTCAGGAGGCCCAGAGTGGATTGAATTACACAACAGAGATCAATTTGCTGTGAATTTATCAGGATGGAGTGTTTCTAGAATTACAAATGATGTAGTTTCTGCACACGAATTAATTACTATTGGTGTAGTTCCTGGAGAAAGCTATCTTATATTATCAGGAAATCCATCAATACAGGAAGATTTAGGTGCTTCTTTGGTAATTGATATGGGAATTTCTGGAGTACTCGGAAGTGGTCAGATAAATAATCTTGATTCAAGTGGTGGTCAAATATTATTCCAGTATGCAGAATATAATTCAGCATTAACTTATGATTTAATAGATTTTAATTGGGATAGTACTTGGAATATAAATAATGGATATTCTCTTGTATGGAATAATTATGAGTTTTCTAACTCGTCTAATTGGATTCCTTTAGAAGATGGCACTCCAGGTTCAATATAACCCATGATTTCATGAACCCAATTAGTACACGGTGTGATGAATCACATGGAATCCGCTGCAGGTTATGTCCGAGACCGATGTGTAACAGGCATTCATGGTCTCGATGAAATATTGCGTGGAGGTATACCTTATGGGTCTACAGTTTTAGCTGCTGGTTCTTGCGGTTGTGGTAAGACTACACTAGGTTTAGAGTTTCTAGTTAGAGGTGCAGAAAATGGAGAAGCATGTGCACATTTTACTGCTACAGAACCTTCTGTTAAGTTACTCGATAATGTTCGACAATATGATTTCTTTGATATGCAAATGGTGGATAAGGGTTTGATTAATGTATTTGACATGGATGTTTTGTATTCTTGGCTTGGTTTAACTAAAGCAACATTTGATTTAGGGGATATTCATGCATTAATCAAAGCAATTACTGATATTGTAAATACAATAGGAGTAACTAGATTGGTTATTGATTCAGTAACAACACTTTGTTATAAGATACAAAGTGAACAATTGATTCGTGATTTCCTATTTACATTAGGTAAAAAATTATCCACTCTCGGATGTACTACATTATTGATTTCTGAAATCACTTCAGAAAAATCAGGAGTAAATATGTGGTCTTCTTTTGGCGTTGAAGAAGCAATCAGTGATGGTATTATTGTATTAGGAGACGTTGAAAGAATGGGCCACTTACTAAGGTTTTTACAAGTTGTAAAAATGAGAGGAACATCACATAGCCGTGCAAAATATGCTGTAGAATTAACGTCAATAGGAGTAATGCTCACTCCAATGTTGAAATGGGGTTCTTCAAGTTAGAGGTGAATTAAAATGATAGAATTAGATCAGAAAATAGCAGAGCAATTAAGCGAGGTTGGGTTGAATAGTTCCATTCAAGTAAGATGTGGCACTTCAAATTCATTTACAGTCACTGCAAGTGTTATTCATCCATTAGTAAATGTTTTTGAAATGGGAGGAGTATATATTTCAGCATCCAGAGGTGCTAATGAAATTATTGAAGGATTAGAATCATTGGGGATTCCAACAGGGAACATACAATTTTTAGATATGGTTTCATCAGGAATTTTAGGTGGAACAAATACAGAACATAACAATATATCTTATATTGATTCACCAATTATGCTCGAAAGTGCATTATTAAGGACAATGTATCAAATGAGAAGAACATTAAGTGAAAGGAGTTTCGTAATATTAGACAGTGTTAATGCATTAGCAATATATAATGAAGAAAGAATGCTAGCGGAATATTTGCACACTTTCGTAAATACATTCAGGCAAAGAGAAGTACTTTCAGTGATTATTAATGTTCCAGATCAAACACCTCCTGGTGTTTTAGCGAATTTAGATTTGTATTGCACTGATTTAATAGACAGAGGTCAAATAGTAATCAATTAAGGAGTTTTAAATTATGGACGTAAATACAAAATTTGTAATTTCTGCAGAAGATGAGAAGTTTTTTGGTAAAATGGGCAGTTTTGGCATTCCCAAATTTGATAAAATTATGAATGGGGGGGTGCCGAGAGGTTTCACTATTTTAGCACTTACAGACCCTGGAGCAGGAGCAGAATTATTTGCAAAACAATTCCTATCTCCTTGTGAAGAACCAGAAAACACAGTTTACATATCTACAAATGAAACCTCTGATGAAATTATGCAAGTATATGATAAGTATAATTGGTTAAATGAGTTACAAATAATTAGCATTGGTTCAGAATATAATGAAAGAGTATTAGGAAAAGAGTTACAAGCTAGTAAATATCGACTTGAAGGATTTAATATGTCTGACATTCAAAGATTATCACAAACTAGATTTGTAGATGATGAAACTGAAGATTTTTTGACAGAAATGGCTAATAGTATTATTGAAAGGGGGCCATTCTTTCGTTGTGCAATAGAGAATTTAGATTTCTTTTTCCAAAGATATGAAAAAAGTAGAGTAATCTCAATGTTAAGGATGATGCAAGCACATACTCAAATGGCTAAAGGGATCTTATTATTATGTGTAAGCACAGATTCATTAGATACTTCTATAGAACAAGAGATGTCTTCAATAGCAGACATGGTTTTGACTTTTGGAGTGCACATGATTGGAAGTGAGTTTGAGACTAGGATGATTGTTAGAAAGTTCAGAAATGCTCCTGAAAATTTGTCCGTAATGAGTTATAGAGTTACCCCAGAAGAAGGAATAACTCCAGAAACTGTACAGAGAATTGCATGAACGGAGGATTTAGTATGGTTTGTCGCTCTGCTATTCACGGAGAGAGTCGAAAAATGCGCATTAGAAGATGTTTAGATTCTGATGAATCTGCAGTTAGTCCAGTTATTGCAACTGTTTTATTATTGGCAATTACAGTTTTATTGACAACAATAATTGTAATAATGATTTCAGGCAGCATTAATACAGCAGAAAAGGCGCCACCAATAGCTGAAGTAAGTGTTACAGGTTTAGAAAATGGCTTTCAAATAGTTAAATTTACAGACTTAAATAAGCATTTAGATCCTGATATGGTGCAATTTAATATATATCATTCAGAAAATCTTAGTCAAATTGGCTTCAAAGGATTTGCAGGTGACGCAGATGTATATGGAAGGATAGGATCAGTTATTGCTTTCCATGATAAAGATGCGATGTATACAGTAAATGAAGGAGATTATTTCATTATCAATTCGACAGCGGCTGGAACTGATGATGGCATGTGGATTATGAGATTATATTATGAGAGATCAAATTCTGAATTATCAGAAATTAGATTGCCTGCGTTATAATTATCCACCAATATATGACATTTCTACCTTTTTTTGACTCGTGATAAATTCATTCCTAAGTTCAGAGAACTGATCATCTCTTTGTTCCCACACTTCTTTGATTTTTGTTGTAATATCTCCATTTTCACGTAAGATTTTTTTAATATCAAAACCTTTGAAAGCAAAAAGACAAGTATATAATTTGCCATCTGATGAAAGTCTTGCTCTAGTACAATTTGAACAAAAAGGTTGAGATATAGAAGAAATAATTTCTATTTTTTGATTTGTATTCTTTTCTATCCATTGCTCTGCAACATCAGATCTTTTCTCCCTACCTATTAATGAAAAATCATATTTGGAATTTATTTTTTTAATAATATCTTCTTTTGTAAATACTTGACCCATATTCCATTGATTTGAATTACCAACATCCATATATTCAATAAACCTCAGTATTACATTTTTATTTTTAAAATATTCAATTAATGGAATTATTTGATTTTCATTCAAACCTTTTTTAATTACACAATTTATTTTTATATTTTTAAAATTCAAATCACAAACCGATTTAATGCCATCTAATACCTGTGTAATTGGTATTTTGGTGTCATTCATCTTTTCAAATAACTTCGGTTCAAGTGAATCAAGAGAAATAGTAATTCTATCTAGGCCTGCTTGTTTCAATTTTTGTGAATAATGACTTAAAAGTGAACCATTTGTCGTAAGTGCAATTTCTAAGTTTGGATATTTATTTTTAATAATACGAATTAATTCATGCATATCTTTTCTGATTAATGGTTCTCCTCCAGTTAATCTGACTTTTTTAAGACCTAATTTAATAAATGAATCAATAACTAAGAGAATCTCTTCATAAGTAAGTAATTCATTGCGTTTTAAGAATTCCCAATTGTTATCAAAAACTTCTCTTGGCATACAATATCTACATCTAAAATTACATTTGTCAGTGATTGAGATTCTTAAATCTTGTAGGTTTCTGCCTAATTTATCAATGACGATGTTATCACTCAATTTGTTTGCAGACATTAGGATATAGATTGTAATTACGCTTAAAGGACTATAATTGAGTGATGGTTAGCCATAGTTATACATGGAGAAAAACACGAGTTATAATCCTTCAAATTTGAGAATTTATGAAGATTTAATGTCAAATAGGGGTGATTTTTTCACTTTCAAGAGTAATAATTCATTCAGTGAAAAGATTATTTGGAATTTACCTAGTTCTAAAAGTCATTTTATTAGGTGGTTGTTTATTGCAGCACAATCAGAAAAGAAAACTATAATCAGGACTCCTAATAGCATAGGTAATGATATTTTATCTTGTGCAAATGTTTTGGAAAAATTAGGTGTAAGAATCATTAAAAACGATTATGAGTGGATTATTTTTGGTTGTAAACCTGGAAATTATAACAATAAACCAGAAGAATTAGATTGTGGAAATAGTGCCACAACAGTGAGGTTTCTTTCAATTTTTTTAGCTAGGAATGGAATAAATGCTAAGGTTTTTGGTGATGAATCGCTTTCTTCTAGAGATTTTTCTGAATTGATATTATTGTTAGAAAAAGGAGGAATTTCAATTAAAAAAGAAAATAATAATTATTTGCCATTTACTTTAGAAGGATCCTTAAATTTAGAAATTTTAGATGTCCCAGTAAAAAAAACGTCCCAATTAATTTCAGCATTATTGATTACAATGCCTAGTTCTATAGAAAAATTAACATTACTTCTTTCAAATGAGATAGTTTCAAAACCATATTTTGAACTTACCCTTGAATTATGTATTAAAACAGGTGCTAATTTAGAATTTAATGATGGAGAAATTAAAATTAAGCCTTGGAATATTCAAATAATTGAAGAAATAATTATTCCAGGAGAAGCATCATTAATATTCTTGCCATTGTTATTTTGCAAGCTACATAAATGTAGAGTTGAGATTAATAATTGGCCGGAAATAAAGGATAGTTTGGGTTTTGAAATGATTAGAGAATATATTTCTGCCATTGGATTAAGTTGGACGAATAGAAAAGGATCCGTGATTATTGATATAGATAAGAGTGGAGAAAAACATTTTTTTATTGATATCTCAAAAAATATCGATTCAATTACACCATTAAGCATTCTTATGGCAATTTCAGAAGGAGGAGTAATTACAGGTATTGATAATGCAATAAATAAAGAATCTAATAGGATAAAATCAACCATTGAATTATGTGAAAAATTTGGTTTCGAATTAAAATTCAATGATAATTTAATAATTTCAAAATCTAATTTAAATGCACCAAAAAGTTTAATTCTTGCAGAAGGAGATCATAGATTGCAAATGTGTGCAATACTGTTGCTTACTTCTACTGGAGGATTAGTAGAATCATTTGGATGGTATGAAAATAGTGATTTAAATTTCATTAAAAGGTTATATTGCCAGGGAGTAAGTATTTCCTAACCATGTCTTCCAAAGTGCTTATCCAATTCATCTATTGAAATTTTTAATGCGGTTGGTCTTCCATGAACACAGGCCCAAGGATTTGGAATATTTCTCATATCAGATAATAGGCGTCTCATTTCTGCCAAACTGAGAATTTGGTTTGCTTTTACAGCACCCCTACAGGATTGCATAAATGCAACATGGTCCTTTAATTTGTCAACAGAATCTAATCTTCTTTGGTCATCTCCAAGATCTTGAATAATATCACTGATAAAATCAATAATTTTCTCAGAAGGTAAGGCTTCAGGTTGAGCTAATAATCTCCATTTGTCATTAAATTCATCTATTTTAAAGCCTAATTCCTCAATTCTTCCTTTTTGTGATCTTAATCTTTCTGATTCAATTGGTGTTAAATTTAAAATCAGTGGTTCTAATCTTGATTGAGGCGCCCATGACTGCTTAGAGTATCTTAACCTTTCAAATCTAATCCTTTCGTGTAATGCATGTTGATCTACCAAAAGCAATTCTTTACCTGTTTGAACTACAATGTAGGTATTTGCAAATTGACATAATGGTTCCATTTCTGGAAGATTATTTTTTTGTATGATTTCTAATTCTGGTTCCTCAATTGGACTAATAGTTTTAATTCTTCCAGAATATCTGTGTAAATCTCTTTCTTCGATAGATAATGCTGGTGCAATAGGTTTTCTATCTAATTCTGGTAAAGTTTGCTGTATAGATGGAGATGTGCTTATTTGGATTTTTTCTTCTTTAATTTCTGCATGTTCCTCCACAATTTCATCATTTAGTGAAAGTTGCTTTCCTGCAGATTCTACCCATGCAGGTTTACTATAGGTTGGTAATTTTTCATTAAATTTTTCATTATTTACCGAAATTCCTGTTAATTTACTTTTATTCTCAGGTTGGGTAGGAATCATTGAAAGTGTGTGTTGAATACTTCTTTCTAATCTTTGAAGCACTCTCCATGAGTGTTTTAATCTGATTTCTCTTTTTGTAGGGTGTACATTAATGTCTAATTCATTAGCAGGTAAATTTAGATTTAAAACAGCAACAGGGTGCCTTCCAACCATTAATCTAGTGTGGTATCCTCTACGAATAGCTTCAGAAAAGGGTTGACTAGTAACAACTCGATTATTCACAAGTATATGCACATCATCATTTCTACCTCTTGTTAATTCTGGAGGAGAAATCCATCCTGACCAAACTTCATCACCTGGTGCATTTTTATCCTCTGGGGGAGATTGTAACTTTATCAACTTCGTTGCAGATAATCCTAAAAGATCAAATAACCTATCTTGTAAATTTTCAACAGCAGGAACATTAAGCATTAATCTCCCTTCATTTTTTAGATTAAATGAGATATTTGGATGTGCCATTGCATGTTCTACAGTAATTTCTACAATTTTTGCTGATTCAGTTGCAGGTCTTCTTTGAAAAGCAAGTCTTGCGGGAACATTAAAGAATATATCACTAATTTTTACTATTGTTCCGTTATTCATTGCACAAGGTTCTATTTTTCCAACCTCTCCTCCTAAAACACTTAATTGACACCCATCAGAATTTTCTTTTTTACTGGAAATTTGTAATTTTGAAATAGAAGCAATTGATGAAAGAGCTTCACCTCTAAATCCAAGACTATATATTTCATGCAAGTCTTCAATTTTCGATAATTTACTTGTAGCATGCCTTTCTATAGATAATAACAAATCATTTTCATCAATTCCTGAGCCATTGTCTGTAATGATAATTGAATCAAAACCGCCATTTTCAATTTCGATATTGATACTTGATGAACCAGCATCAATGCTGTTTTCAATTAATTCTTTGACCACTTGTGCAGGTCTTTCTACAACTTCACCAGCAGCTATTTTAGAAATTGTTTTATCATCTAGTTTTTGGATTTGATTTGGCAATATTATTCCTCCATTAGTTCATGTTTGCCTTCTAATACCCGTTTTAATTGGTAAATATGCTCTAAAGCATCTCTTGGAGATAGTAAATCTGGGTCTATTTTTTCTAAATGTTTTATAGTTTCAATTTCACACGGGTTTAGGCCTTTTTCTGTTTGAGTCACAGTTTCAAAAGAACCTCCTTCCATCTCATTTGCAGCAATAACATATCTCATTAAACTTGATTGACCAATCTCTCTCTTTGCAGGTTGACCTATTCCTGCTTTAGCACCTGATGCTTGCATTTCTAAGAAGGATAGTAGTTCTATAGATCTTTCAACAACTTCTGGAGGAAGTCCCGCTAATGCTGCAACTTGGATTCCATAAGATTCATCACAAGCACCATCTGTAACATTGTAAAGGAATTTTAAACCACTTTCTAATTCTGCAACTCTAACATGTACATTTGTAAAACCATCAAGTTGTTCTTCAAGACCAACTAATTGATGGTAATGAGTAGCAAAAAATGTTCTTGCTTTTAATCTGGTATCAATATCTTCACAAACAGCCCAGGCAATTGATAATCCATCAAATGTAGATGTTCCTCTACCTACTTCATCAAGTAAAATCAAACTCTTAGATGTAGCTCTTCTTAATATATGAGCTACTTCAATCATCTCTAACATGAATGTAGAACGCCCTCTTTTAAGATCATCACTTGCCCCCACTCTTGTGAAAATACGGTCAACTATGCCAATTTTTGCTTTATTTGCAGGTACAAAAGAACCCATTTGAGCAAGAATAACAATTAATGCATTTTGTCTTAAATATGTTGATTTACCACCCATATTTGGTCCAGTAATTAGTAATAATCTTCTTTTTTGATTCATTTTTGTATCATTACTTACGTATCCAGTTATTTTTTCTAGTACTGGATGCCTTCCTTTGTTAATTTCAATTTTATTTTCTTCAATTAATTCAGGTCTACACCAATTCCTATTTCTTGCCGTTTCAGCAAGGCTAGAGATGACATCAAGAGTTGAAATAGAATCTGCAATTTGAATTAAAATACCAGCCTCACTTCTACATTCTTCTCTTAATGAACAAAAAAGGTCATATTCTAATTTCTTCCCCTTTTCATCAGCATTGAACAAAACCTCTTCTTTTTGTTTAAGTTCTTCTGTAATAAATCGTTCAGCATTAGTCATTGTTTGTTTTCTTCTATAATCCTCAGGTACTTTGCTAAGATGAGTTTTAGTAACTTCAATAAACCAACCAAATTGACGATTATGTCTAACTTTTAATGAAGGAATGTCTAACCTTTCTCTTTCATTTATTTCTAATCCTTGAAGCCAATCAATACCATCAGCTACATTTTTCCTAAATTCATCTAATTTCTTTGAAAAATTATCTTTAAACATATTTCCATCGCGAATACCTACAGGTTGTTCCTCTAGTAATGCCTCATCGATTTTAATTTTCATAGAATTCAATGAATCTAATTCGAGCCCAATCTGATGCAGGAATTCATTATTTGAATCAATAAGTAATTGTTTAATTTCTGGCATTTTTCCTAATGAAAGTGAAATAGCAACTAGATCTCTACTTGTAATTCTTCCATATGATAATTTTGTTGCTAATCTTTCTAAATCTCGCATTCCTTTGAGAGATTCTCTAATTTCATGCAACCTTCTATTTGATTTAATTAGTTCAGCAATTGCAGATTGCCTCTTATTGATAGTTACAATGTTTTTTAATGGTCTCATAATCCAATTTTTTAATCTTCTTCTGCCCATCCAAGTTCTAGTATTATCTATAGAATGAAATAATGAACCTTCTTTTTCATTTGATAATGTCTTTATAAGTTCCAAATTTTTTAATGTGGTGTTGTCTAAATTAACAATATTTTCTTCTTGTTGTAATTTAGGTTCTCTAAGTTGAATATTCTCATTTTTATACAATTTTGAGATATATGATGCGGCTAAACCTAATGCATCTATACAGATTTCTGAATCATCTAATCCCAATGATCCTAGATCCTTTAGCTTAAATTTTTCTTTAACAAAAGCAATCGATTTTTTTGTAGAGATCTCATGTTGAGAGGTACTATTAATTTCAATTGATGCGATTATGTTGTTAATTTGTTCACTATTTGCAGTATTTCTTCTCATCACTAGTTCACTTAGTTCCCATCGCATTAATTCATTAGAACATTGATTAATATTATCAATTCCATTGAATTCCATAGACCATACTTCACTTGTTGAAACATCAATAATTGCGATACCTATTATGCCCTTTTTTATCACTATTGAGGCAAGTCGTGAAGATTTATCCTGTTCTAGTAATCCTTCTTCATATAAACTGCCAGGAGTATATACTCTTGTAGCAACTCTTTCAAGTAATTTAGCGCCTGGCCTGAGTTCTTGCTCTTGTTCGCATAATGTAATTTTGTATCCTTTTGTAACCATTTTCCTTAAGTTTTCCTCAAGTGCATGCCAAGGAAAACCTGCCATCGGTATTGGATTTTCGGAATTTTTATCTCTACTGGTTAATGTCAATCCTAATTCCTTAGATACTATTTCTGCATCCTCATAAAACATCTCATAAAAATCACCCATCCTAAAAAACAATATTGTATCCTGATGGTTCTCTTTTATCTCAAAAAATTGGTCCATCATACTACGACTCAACCTGCACAACTCCTCTCTTGGGTTTCCTACAGCCTACAGAGGGTAAATGAGATTGCCTATAACAATAAGAAATTACCAAGCACCCTTTCCTCTATTTTCATAAAATTGCCAACAAGTTGCACCAAATACAGATATTGCTATTATGAAGACAATTAATTGACCAAACATATCTAAACTTCTTAATACAGATTGGCTTGCTGAAGGATCTAATGTTGCTTTTACTTCATTACCTTCATTATCAGTTCCATAGAATTGTAATTCATCGCCACTGATTTTTGCTAAACGTGAATTTATTTCATATTTTTCAGGCAAAAGTAAGTCTTTAGTTACATGTGATTCATGTCCTCCACTGCAACTTATTTTCTTAATTTCTAATGAATTTGTAGAAGATGTAATCCAAAGATTACCGTCTAAATCTAGTGCTCCAGAAGACCCGCCACCATCACATAATTCGGAAACTATGCCATCAAGATCTACAATTAAACAGTCTGTTGGTCCAATTACTACAGCTTCCTTTTCTCCCCAAGAATCATTTAAATTTATTATTTGAGATAATTCTACGCCAGCTTTTGAATGAATTAGTTGAATATTTGGATTTTCAGTTCCAGAAGCCCATACATCGTAAAGTGAACCAATTGTGAGTGCGTTTGTTGGATTTATTCCAAATACAGATGAAGAACCAATTAATAATGCCCTTCCTGAATCAATCATTTCAACATGTGTCAACTGGACATGGTTTTGTTGAGTTACTGAATTGCTACCAATTTGTTGTAGTTCTCCTTCTGTTGAGTTTTCATCATTTTCTTCGGAATTATCTGTATTTGAATTCTCATTACCTGTTGAAGGAGGGGATGTACCTATTGAAACTTCAGTGCCGCTAAAATAATGAATCATTGATCCATCGGTAGATTGAGTAATAATAAACCCAGAAACACCACTACTACTGATGTCTATGACTCGATTATTTGTTGTATTATCAGGCCAGTTCATTGCCATTTGATTTGAAGCAGTTCCAATTCCAGTCCAAACCTCTACTCCATCATTTGTACCGATATACCAATGTTGTAGTGCGGGAGCCCAATCAACAGCATTAGGTTC
>CATFLP010000104.1 GCA_949514915.1 Methanobacteriota archaeon
TACTTTCTCTAGAATTAGTTTCATTATTTTATCAACAATTTACAATTGGTTTATCTAAACGCCTAAGGAGGCTTGTTGAACTTGTATCTATAAATGCGAAAAATAAAATGGGTGTAGAAGAAGTAGAAAAAATGGATCCATTGCAATATATGATTTGGCTACTTGATAAAATGGATGAATTACCTTTATTTAAGGCACCAGAATAGATTTTCTAGGGGTGGATTATTATTTACGCAATACCTATCTATAATGGTTTTATGCGACAATCATGCGTGTAACTGGTAATTACGGAACATTTACAGAAGAAATTTGGGTTGAAACTAAAGAAAGGTATCAAATAGAACCTATTACACATAAGGTTCAAGAAATAATTGAAAGAAGCGGAATCATTGATGGAATTGTTTTGGTAAATCCAATGCATATTACAGCTAGTGTTTATGTTAATGATTTGGAATATGGATTGCATGATGACATCATGTCTACTTTGGAAAGATTGGCTCCATATTATGGTCCAAACGGGAGAGAAGGTCCTGAATACTTACACCATCGAACAGGAGAAGATAATGGAGATGCACATTTGAGAAGACAATTATTAGGGCATCAGGTTACAATGCCTATTTCGAAAGGAAGACTTCATCTTGGTCCTTGGGAAGAGATACATTATGCTGAATTTGATGGTAGAAGAAGAAAAAGAATATTAGTTAAAGTAATGGGGATTTTAAATGAGGTGGTTCAATGACTGAAGAATTAAGTAAACCTACTGAAATGAATGGCATCTCAAAAAGTTTGGGGATTGAGATGACTCAATTTGGAAATGGTACAGCGAAATTCAATGTTGTTGTAGATGAAAAGCATTTGAATAAAGGAGGAGTTGCTTTTGGAGGGCTTCACGCATCTTTACTTGATTCATCAATGGGTGCAGCATTAGTTTCAACTTTGAAAATTAGTGAATGGTGTGCAACTGCAAATTTAACAATAAATTACTTAGAAGCAAGTTTGCCTGGTGTTGAATTAGTTGCAACTGGAAAAATTGTTAGAAGGGGTAAAAACGTGGCACATTTATTTGGCGAGATTAAAGATAAAACAGGATTAATACATGCAAATGCAACAGGAGTTTGGACAATTTGGAGTAGTAAGCCAAAGAAATTTAATTAAAATAATATTTTGAAAATAATCAATAATGATGACATATAGGGATGGTTGAGCGAAATGACTGGAAATGGATCGATTGTATGGTTAATGCTAAGTGTATTGCAAGCAATTTTAGCTTTTACAGGGGTTATTCCCCCTGAGATGGCAATATTGCAGACAATATTAGGCGGAAATAGTATAGCATTCTTTTTTGTATTTCTTTATTTCATGCTTAAGAGAAAACCAGATGGATTCTTGGACTCTGATTATTCTAAAAGTGAAAGAACAATGAGGGGTGTTGATGAAATGGGGAATACAATAGATTTGCCAGATAAATCAGAAGGCTCTAGATGGGAAAGATGGGCATCAATACTTTGGTTTATTACGCTAATATTTGGGACAATTTCTATTTTCTGAGTTGATTTTTTGTCAGGAAATAAAAGTAAATTTGGTGACATAATTGATGATACTTCAAAGGATGGTCTGCTTGGAGGGTATTATCTTTTTTACAGAAGGTTATTTTTTATATTTTCAATAGGCGGTATTTTTATGGTTTTATTGTCGATTACAGATAGTTATGGTTTTTCATCAATATTTACAGGTCTCTGTATTGGTCCGTTATTTGTTCTTGAGGACAAATGGATTAGGTATAAGCTTGAAAGAAATAATTAATAAGTTTAGAGAATGGTATTAAAGATAGGACACTTTAGGGGGGATGATTGCAATGGGTGCTATTCTAGATACATTTGGACTGGGAGGATTGATAGGTTTTGATTTGGTATTTGGAATTTCAGCATTAGTGGGGGGATTATTGTTTTTATTATGGTTTGTCTTGATGATGGTGGGTGGAGCTGCAAGTGATCTATTTGATGGCTTATTTGACATACAAATAGGAGATACAGATCTATCATTTAAGGCATTAACATTCCAAGGTTTATCCGCATTTTTAATGATGTTTGGATTGATTGGTTTAATGATTTCAGAGATGGAAGCCCCTCAAGCATTATCGATTATGGGGGGATTAGGAGCAGGAGGATTCTCCATGTGGATGGTTTCAAAATTGTTTGATACATTCAAAGAATTAGAGCAATCAGGGACTATGGATTTAGAGAATGCGACAGGATCTACTGGGACTGTTTATTTGAGAATCCCTCCTTCAGGCGAAGGTCAAATTCAGATTACTTTCCAAGGAGCAATGAGGACAATGGATGCAATTTCAGCAGATGGAGTTGAGATACCTACAGGGACACTTATACAAGTAGTTGATAATGTTGCGGATACATTAAGAGTTAGAGAATTTAAAAATACAGATGAAAAAGAATAGGTGAGAAGATGGAAAAAATAAACACAAAGAGAAGATTTTTTGGAACTATTGCTGCAACATTGTTTGCTTTTACAATTAGTGCAGTTAATGTTTCAGCGGAAGAAGGTTCAGATACTGGAGCAGGAGATATAGCAGTAGTAGCAATTTTTGCATTTATACTGATTATTGTTGCTATGGTAATATTTTTGGCACAACGTTACCGTAGATGTCCACCAGACAAAGTAATTGTAATTTATGGACGAAGTGGAGGTGCCTCGGCTTCTAAAACAGTACATGGGGGAGGAATTCTCGTATGGCCATTAATTCAGGATTATGCTTATTTAGATTTGAAACCAATGTCTATTCAAATTAATCTGACAAATGCATTGTCTAATCAAAATATTCGTGTAAATGTACCAAGTACTTTCACAGTAGGTATTAGTGTAGAGCCAAACTTAATGCAAAGAGCAGCGGAAAGATTACTCGGTCTTGCACCTCAACAAATTGAAGAATTAGCGCAAGAAATTATCTTTGGACAACTAAGATTAACAATTGCTATGTTGACTATTGAAGAAATTAATCAAGACAGAGACAATTTCTTAGAATTAATTATGTCTAATGTAGGTAAAGAATTAAACAAAGTAGGATTGTATTTAATCAACGTAAATATTACAGATATTACTGATGAATCAGAATATATTGAATCAATTGGTAAGAAAGCAGCAGCAGAAGCAGTGAATATTGCAAGAGTTGATGTTGCAAATGCTGAGAGAGATGGTTCAATTGGTGAGGCTCAAGCAAATAGACAAAGAGAGATTGAAGTTGCTATAAATGCAGCAGAAGCACAAAAAGGTCGAAAGAGTGCAGAAAGAGATCAGCGTGTTTTCGTTAAAGAGCAAGAATCAATGGCAGTTGAAGGAGAAAATATCTCTGCTGCTAGTATTGCAGAATATAATGCTACATTGGCGGAAAAAGAAGCCGAAGCAGATAGAAGAGCAGAAGTTGCAAGGCGTACTGCAGAAACAGAAATTCAAAAAGCACAATATGTGCTTGAACAAGAACGGTTGAAGGCTGAAGAAATTGTTCGTGAAGAAATTGCAAAAACACAAATTGAGATTGCTGCTGAAGCAGAGGCAGAAAGAGCTCGTAGAGTCGCAAAGGGTGAAGCAGATGCTATTTTATTCAAATATGAAGCAGAAGCAAAGGGTGTTCAACAAGTTTTAGATGCCAAGGCTGAAGGTTATGGAAGATTGATTGAAAGTTCTGGAGGAGATGCACGTGCAGCAGCCACATTACTAATGGTTGAGAAAATAGAATCCATGGTAAGTGCTCAAGTTGAAGCAATTAGAAATCTGAAGCTTGATAAAATCACGGTTTGGGACGGAGGAAATGGAGGTGCTGGTGATGGTACATCTTCAACTTCTAACTTCGTAAGTAGTTTAGTTAGAAGTTTACCTCCGATACATGATGTGGCTAAGATGGCAGGAGTAGAGTTGCCAGAATATCTTGGAACAGTTTCTAATGATTCAGAAAATATAGATGTAGAGTGATTTTTCGAATCATATGTCTTCAGTATATTCACTAAATCTATCTTCAGGGGGAGTTCCAAAAGTTCCTGTTGATCAGGTGAGGGTTAATTTAAATGGATTAGATGGAGATAGTCATAATGATATAAAACACCATGGAGGTTTAAATCGAGCAGTTTGTTTATATTCTTTGGAATTAATTAATGATTTAAAATTAGAAGGGCACAGTATTTATCCAGGTTCTACAGGAGAGAATATTACAATAAAAGGATTAGATTGGAGTAAATTAGAATCAGGATTGAAATTAAAGATTGGTGGAGTTATAATCAAACTTACTAATCCTGCGACTCCTTGTAAAACTATTTCCAACTCATTTCTTTTAGGTGATTTTTCTCGAATTTCAGTAAGAAAAAATCCATTGTGGTCTCGTTGGTATGCTTCTGTAGTTCAAGAAGGATCTATAAAAATTGGAGATAAAGTGTCTTTGGTGCTGTAAAATTGAGTGTGTGTTTTTATGACTTTAATTAGTTTGAATTTATGGTCATTAGGTCATTTTTTACAATGGACTTTAGTAGGTCGTTTTTTATTGAAAAATTGGTATGTCTTTTTCATACTCTCTCTCGGTTGGGAATTAATTGAACTGATACTTCCTTATGAGTTTGCTATAGAGTCTTGGAATAACAAAATTTCTGATATATTGGTTAATTGCATCGGTTTTTATTTAGGAGTCATTCTTAGAAAAGATAACACATGATTGGATTATGAACCACAAGACAAGCAATCATCAGGGCTATCAATACTGCATGCAATCTGATCCATGCTGCTAATGTCTTCTGCTCTTTCTTTAAGGCCGCCAACTGTATCTGACATTTTGTCCTTTTCCAAAGTAAACTGAATGGCATCAACTGCTGCTTTTGTTCTTAAATAATACATTCCAGTTTTCAGCCCTTTTTTCCATCCATAGAAATGCATCGATGATACTTTTGCAGAATTTGCATCAGTCATGTGTATGTTCAAACTTTGACTTTGATCAATAAATGCCCCTCTATCTGCTGACATGTCTATTATGTGTTTTTGTTTAATTTCCCAAGTGGTTCTGTATAGCATACGAATATCTTCAGGAATTATATCTATATTTTGTATTGAACCTTTGCCTTCAAGAATCTTATCTTTTAATTCAAGAGACCATAAATTAGAATCGATTAAATCCTTGACAAGGTGTTTGTTTAGGATAATAAACTCCCCAGATAGTGTTCTACGAGTATAAAGATTAGATGTAAAAGCTTCGAAACACTCGTTATTGCCAAGTATTTGACTTGTTGATGCTGTTGGCATAGGTGCTAATAGTAATGAATTCCTAATTCCTGTATCTACTACCTTTTCTTTCAATGAATTCCAATCCCAATTTCCAGAATCAGGCTTTACATTCCACATGTCAAATTGTAAGATTCCTTTACTTGCAGGAGAACCTGCAAATGTTTCGTAAGGCCCGTCTCTAACTGATAAATCAGCTGAACATGTAAGTGCAGCGAAATAAATTGTTTCAAAGATATCTTTGTTTAATTGTTTTGCAGCATCTCCATCAAAATTAAGTTTTAACATTGCAAAAGTATCAGCAAGACCTTGAACTCCTAGTCCAATAGGCCTATGCCTCATGTTTGAATTTCTTGCTTCAGGTACTGGGTAATAATTGACATCTATAACTCGATTAAGGTTATATGCTGCTCTATATGTAACCTCATACAATTTTTGATGGTCAAATTTCATGTTTTTAGTATCTACAAACTTAGGTAATGCTATGCTTGCCAGATTACAAACTGCAACTTCATCAGGTGAGGTATATTCCATGATTTCTGTACAAAGGTTAGAGGATCTTATAGTTCCTAAATTCTTTTGATTTGATTTCTGGTTAGCAGCATCCTTGTAAAGCATATATGGTGTTCCCGTTTCTATTTGTGTGGAAACTACAGCTTCCCATAAATCTCTTGCTTTCACGGTCCTTCTTGCTAATCCTTCAGACTCATATTTGTGATATAATTCATTAAATTCTTCACCATATACATCATGTAATCCAGAACATTCATTAGGGCAAAATAAACTCCATTCTCCATCACTTTCTACACGTTCCATAAATAAATCTGGAGTCCATAGTGCATAGAATAAATCTCTTGCTCGTAATTCTTCTTTACCATGATTTTTTCTTAAGTCGAGCCAGTCAAATATGTCTGGATGCCATGGTTCTAGATATATTGCGCAGGAACCTTTTCTTTTCCCTCCTCCTTGATCTACATATCTTGCAGTTGCATTGAATACTTGTAACATTGGAACTATTCCATTACTTGTTCCATTTGTTCCTTTGATGTAAGCACCTTTTGATCTAATTGGATGAACGGATAGTCCAATGCCTCCTGCAGATTTTGAAATCTTTGCACATTGGTGTAATGTATTGTATATTCCTTCTAGTGAATCATCTTGCATTGTTAGTAAAAAACAACTTGACAATTGAGGTCTTGTAGTTCCCGCATTGAAAAGTGTAGGTGTTGCATGTGTAAACCAACCCTCACTCATTAAATCATATGTTTCTAAAGCCCTTTCAATATCATTTGAATGAATTCCTACAGCAACTCTCATCAACATGTGTTGAGGTCTTTCAGCAACCTTACCATTCATTTTTAGAAGGTATGATCTTGCTAATGTTTTAAATCCAAAGTAATCGTAATTATAATCTCTATCGTAATTAATATGGTTGTCTAAAATATCTTTATTTTCTTTTACTATCTCTAAAACTTCTTTAGAAATTAGTGGGGCATGCATTTTTGTTTCAGGATCTATGTATGAATGCAAATCTTCAATTAATTCACTAAATGTCTCTTTTGTACTTCTATGCAAATCATCTACTGCAATTCTTGCCGCTAATTTACTATAATCTGGGTGGTTGCTGACCAAACTTGCACTTGTTTCAGCAGCAAGTTGATCTAATTCTTTTGTAGTGACTCCATCATATAAACCTTCAATTACCATTTTTGCAACTTGTCCAACATCAATCCAATTTGTATCTAATCCCTCTGATAAATTGGTTAATTTTTCTAAGATTGCATCGAATCTTACATCTACTCTCTCACCTGATCTATTTATTACTTGGAGCCCCATTTTTAACAACCTCTGTACACACTTGATAGCGCAGTGTCTCTTTGGGGACGCGGACGGTATTAGAACTATACGTTAGATTCTTACCGAATCAGAAGTCTTCTTCCATAGAAAATCTAGTCTGGAGTGACGCCGATGCTTCGCCAGAATTGAGTACTCCACTCTTCTGATACTCTCCTACGCGCTTTTCAAAGAAGTTTGTTTTTCCTTGCATGCTTATCATTTCCATCCAAGGGAATGGATTAGTTGCGCCATATAGTCTTGTGCAGTTTAAAGCTACAAGTAATCTATCTGCCACAAATTCAAGATATTGAGACATTAAGTCAGCATTCATACCAATTAATGAAACTGGTAATGCTTCTAGAATAAATTCTTTTTCAATAGTTACTGCTTCTGCTACAATTCTGTGTATCTTACTTTCAGAAGTAGGTTTTTCTAACATGCTATGTAATAGGCAAGCGAAATCACAATGCAATCCTTCGTCACGAGAGATTAATTCATTTGAAAATGTTAATCCTGGCATCAAACCTCTTTTCTTTAGCCAGAATATTGCACAAAATGCGCCAGAGAAAAATATCCCTTCAACTGCTGCAAAAGCAATTAATCTCTCGGGGAAAGATGCTCTTTTCCTATCAAGCCATCTTAGTGCCCATTCTGCTTTCTTTTTTACAGCAGGAATTGTATCTATTGCATTAAATAACTTATCTTTTTCTTTTTCATCTTTTATGTAACTATCAATCAATAATGAATAAGTTTCTGCATGGATGTTCTCCATCATTATTTGAAATCCGTAAAAACACCTTGCTTCTGCATATTGCACCTCTGCTGCAAAATTATAAATTAAATTCTCATTGACAATTCCATCGCTAGCAGCAAAAAAAGCCAAAATATGTTTGATGAAATGAGTTTCGCCATCAGTTAGGTTCTCCCAGTCTTTAGCATCTTCACCAAGATCAATTTCTTCAGCAGTCCAAAATGCAGCTTCATGCTGTTTATAGAAATTCCAAATTTCTTGATGTTCAATTGGAAATAATACGAAACGATTAGGATCTTCTCTTAACATGGGTTCAATAAATTCACCACTTAGATTGAATTCTTCTTCCATCTCGAACACCTCATCTCTGAACAAGCACTGCTTGGATTTTAACCACCAAAAAAACTCGCTAATAACCTTGACTAATAATATGTCAAAAAAAACCCAAAAATTAATTATATTTCATTTACCAAATTATTGTGAACAAGTAAAATGAATTCTTCTTATAGATGATGTTTTAGCGAGTGATGAATATGCGTCGAATAGTGATTAGTAAATTGGGGTCTCCTGAGGTATTAAAGGTTGTAGAACAAGAGAAATTAATTCCTTCGGATGATGAAGTGATAATTAGAGTTAATAAAGCAGGAATTAATTTTGCTGATTTAATGATGCGTTTAGGAATTTATGGAAAAACACCTGATGTGCCTTTTACACCTGGTTATGAGGTGTCGGGAGTAATTAGTGAAGTAGGCAAATCTGTTGAAGGATTTCATGTTGGTCAACGTGTTGCTGCATTTACAGGAGTAGGCGGTTATTCAGAGGAAGTAAATGTACCATCAAATCAAGTAGTTTCCATTGGAGATGACATCTCTTTTGAAACGGCTGCTGCAATGCCAGTAACATACATAACAGCATACCATATGTTAGTGGAATTAGGAAATATAAGGGATGGAGATACTGTATTGATTCATCATGCAGCAGGAGGAGTTGGTACCGCAGCGGTACAAATTGCAAATGCATTTGGTGCTTCTAGAATATTTGGAGTTGCATCTTCGAGGAAAAAGGAATTCGTTGAAGGTTTAGGAATGAGATTCATAGACAGGGATTCTGAAGATTTTGTTAAGGTAGTAAAAGATGAAACAAATGGGGCTGGTGTACATCACGCTTTAGATCCTGTAGGAGGACAGCATCTCAAAAAATCGTTTAAGGCATTAAGGTCTGGAGGTAAATTATATGCTTTTGGAGGATCATCATTTGTAAGTGGTCCAAAAATATTCAAACCAACGGCACTTTGGAGATTACTCAGAACACCAAAGTTTTCCCCTCTGGGAATGATTGGTAAAAACAAAGCAATTTTTGGAGTGCATATGGGTACAATAAAAGATCTGGATTTAATGCGTAGAGAGATAGAAACATTGGTTGAAATGTTGAATAAAAAACAAATAGTGCCAATAATTGACAAAGTATTCCATTTCGAAGATGTAGCAAATGCTCATCAATATATTCATGATAGGAAAAATAAAGGAAAGGTCTTATTGGACTTCTCATAGATTTTTACAATTTCACGGGTCTTGTAGCTCCACATGCTAGACATTTTAATAAAGTAGTGCGGTCTTCTTTAATGAAAGTTGTATCTGGAGAATTGCATTGAGAACATTTAATGTAAGTGTTTACATAATTTACAAACTTTTGTTTAATATTTTTTGGAGGAATTCTACCTTTGAAGTGTACTCTTGGACCATCTATAGCCCCACTAGTTCCTAATTCCTTTAATAAATATTGGAAAACATGTACTAAATCTCTGTCCATGTGAGAAACTACATCTGAAAAATTTCTAATATATGTGTTTGAACCTTCTATCATAATATCTGGTGGTGGAAGAGTCCACCTTTCTCTATTAGATATTTGATCTGGTATTTTTTCTCGCGCACGATCTAATAAATCCTCATAATTGAAGTCGCCCATTGTACTTCCGAAGGAATGTGTAACATTAAGGCTACTATAATCGACGTATTAATATCACATGGATTAGACCCTATTTACGATAGCATGGCATTAAGTATCGATGAATTAAGAAGAACTGTCGCCAAATATAAACAACAAGGATTATCCACAGAACAAATTGCTGATGAATTATCACTTTCTGAAAGTACAATATTATGGTTGCTTACAAATACAAATGAAAATAATTCAGAAGAAAGGCCTGCAGACATTAGAATCGGTTGGAGGACAATAGGTGCTAGACCAATCAGGGTAGCAGCTTTATCAAATATTTTCGCAGATGTAGTTTTAGAAGAAATGAATTGGGATGTTGAATTATTAGATACAATTGTAGGAATAAGCATCAATGGTATATTATTTGCACATGAAATCGCTTCGCAATTAAATGTAGATGTTGCAATCCATAGAGATAGTAAAGGTGCAGAGGGTGGGCATTTATCAACAAAATATGGACAAGTAGGTGGTAAAAGAGTAGTAGTTGTTGATGACGTATTATCTACTGGAAGTACCATGAAAAACACAATTTCAGTTTTACAAAAAATGGGTGCAGAAGTATTATTGGCATTAGTATTGGTCAATAAAACCCAACTTAATGAAATAGATGGAGTACCTCTTAGAGGATTAATTAGGACTGTAACCGTGTAGGTGATTTAGATTCATTGGGCAGATGCAGTGGCACACAGATTGTCTCATAGGGGTAAAAAACATATTATTGCAGCAGGAATCACCCCTAGTGGAGAGTTTCATATTGGCCATCTTAGAGAGATATTAACGGGAGAGATAATTCATAGGGCTTGCCTTAGATTAGGTTTAGAATCAGAATTTGTTTTTGTTGTGGATTCTGCAGACCCTTTGAGAAAAGTATACAATTTTTTAGATCCAGAATATGAGAAATACGTTGGTCACCAATTAGCTTGTATCCCTGCGCCAGACGAAAATGGAAAACCAGGAAAAAATAATGGAACATATTCTGAATATTTCTTGAACCCATTTTTAGAAGCATTGAGTAAGATTGGTGTGAATCCTAAAATAATTGATAATTACAAGAGTTATGCAGATGGTAAATTTGCTAATGCTGTAAAGATTACATGCGAAAATGTAGAACAAGTAAGAGAAATAATTGAAAAAATTTCTGGAAGAGAATTATCAGATGATTGGTTTCCTTATAATCCAATAAATGATTCAGGCTCAATGGAAGGTTTAACAGTGTCTAGTTATGAATGGCCCTATGTGTATTGGAGAGATAATGAGGGTAATTCTGGTAAAAATGATATTAGAAATGGAGAGGGTAAATTACCTTGGAGACTTGATTGGCCCGCAAAATGGAGTTGGTTGGGAGTAACTTGTGAACCGTTTGGAAAAGATCATGGTACTTCAGGAGGTTCTTATTCGACAGGAAGAAAGTTTTCTGAAATGTTTGGACATGAGCCTCCATTTCCTCTGACTTATGAATGGATTTCTTTGAAAGGAGAAGGAGCAATGTCTAGTTCTACTGGAGTTACAATTGGGCCAATGGACGTTTTAGAATTAGTTCCTTCAGAAATATTAAGATATTTTATTGCACGTTCAAAGCCAAGTAAACATTTGGAATTTAATACAGGAGAATTATTGTTAAATCTTGCAGATGAATATGAGAGGACATGTTTATCAATAGTTGAGTCAAAAGACGAAAATACTGAGACTTTATCTAAGAGGCAACGTGTATTGAAAGAAGAAGCAGAAGGAAGTATACGTTATTCAAAGATTGATAATGACTCAGAAATTGACGATTCTTTTAAAGTTCCTTTTAGGCATCTGTCGATGTTAGTTCAGATAAGGTCAAATGATGAGGATGTTTATTCTGCACTTGAAAAAGGAGGTTATATTTCCTCAGCAAAAAAACCAAGCAAAAAACTTTCAGAAAAATTATCAAAGATTAGAAATTGGATAGAATCAGATCATTTCCCAGATAATTTAAGAATTAATATCAATTCTTTAATAGATATAGATTTAATTAAAGATTATTCTTTTTCTAAAGATTATTTGACAGAATTATTAATTTCTTTTCAAGAAATAAATGAGTGGCGTAGTTTAGAAATTAGCCAGGCTATAAATTCACCAGCAAAAAAAATGGGTTTAAATTTGGGAGAGGTATATTCATTATTATATCTTATAATATTAGGTGAAAAATCAGGTCCTAAATTAGCGAGATTATTAGAAGAACTAGATAAAGAATCAATATGTAAATTAGTTTCACAAGCGGCGAATCATAAAACCTCCTAAAACAGCATTATTGGTGTTATTGAGCATTATACTTGAAGAACAATAACAATTCTTGCGTGTCGATGGGCGGGGTGTATTGTCCTAAGTGCGAGGCCGAGGTCGACGCTGTTGCAAAGTTTTGTTTAGCATGCGGTCATAGTTTTTTGAATGGCGAGGGGCCAATAACCTCCACAGGTCATGATTTGAATGAATTAAAAGAAGCAATAAAGGTTAGAGAAGATATTTCCATGGCTGAAAAATTCAACTTAATGGCTCAAATTGAAGAAGGAGCCAACCCAATTAGGTTAGGCATAGCTGCTCCTGCAGAAGATGACAATTCCTATGAGGGCCTACCATACCTTGAAGATCAAGATAAATCTGATGAAGAAGATTTATCTGTAAACTTAATGAAATTTGGTGATAGTGCTGCTTCAAATTATGCTGTAAATAGTGTAGTAGGATCATCAGAAGCATGGGATTTAGTAAAATCTGGAAAAATAGATTTTTCAGATAAATTATATCGAGAATCTATGACTTTAGGAATAGATGCATCTAAGCATATTCATGATATTTCAACTGGTGAATTTGAAGGAGTAGATGCTGAAGTAATTAAAGAGATTCCAGTTTTGAAACCACCAAAAAGATCATTTTGCCCAAAATGTGGAACAGATATCCATTCATTTACAATGATGCAATGGAGAAAATGGCGTGATGCATCATCAGATGTTGTTGGAATACAACTAGAAGCAGCCATGGAAACATCAATTGTTAAGGTTAGTGCACACTATATTAATGAGATGGAAGATTTAAAAATTGACAATTCAAAATTAAAAGCAGAAATTGATGATTTGAAAGAAGAACTTGAAAACACAGATAAAAAATCAATTGAAGCAAAGTTAAGAAAGTCTTTAACAACAAAAATTAGAAAGGAACTATTGAAAGAATTAAAGTCAGGCAAAGATTCTATAGAAGAAAAAGCAGAGCCAGAAGAAGAATTAGACGACGATTCTGAGGATGTTGAAACAACTCAAACACCCGCTAAGAAGAAGGCAAAGTCTTTATTTGGCCCAGGCAAGAAATCAAAATCATTTGATGGTAAAAAATCAGAGAAACCTGAATGGTTCCTTAATGAAGCACTTGACACAGTATATGATCCACATGGGACAGGTAAAAAATTGAAGAGAAGAACAATTCTTGCACGCTCATCTAAAGGTAATGTAAGGGTAGAAGATGTTGTTTTTGATTATGCAAAATCAGGAGAAAAAGGGATTTCTGAATTGGCATGGACTTCTCCAACAACAAAATATATTATCGAGGCATACGATTCTTGTTAAGCCTGTCCGAAATGTGTAGATGAATTAATAGCAATGTTGTTTTTATTTTTGGATTTCAAAGTTTGATAGTTTACTTGTAATTTTATTGGTTTCAAACTACCTTTTTTTGCCTCAATTATTGCAGCAACTTCCATTTTAGCTCCTGAAATTGTTGTGACAAATGGGATATTCATTTCCACTGCTAATCTTCTCATAATATTTCCATCTCTTACAGCACCACCACTTATTGTTGGCACATTAATAATGAATTGAATTTTTCCTTGGTGCATTAAGTCTAATGCATCTGGATGACCTGGTTCATTAATTCGATATGCAGTATTTACGTTGATTGAATTTTTCCTTAATGTGTCAGAAGTTCCTGGAGTTGCATATAGTTCAAAACCCATATTTTCTAGTTTCCTTGCTAAGGGAATTAGTGATTGTTTGTCTTCATCTCTTACAGTTAAATATGCTCCTCCAGATGTTGCAACAGGAATTTCAGTTGCTAATCTTGCTTTTAGATATGCACTTTCAGCTGAAGTATCACTTCCCATAACTTCTCCTGTAGATTTCATTTCTGGACCTGGTGCTGGATCTAATCCAACTAATTTTATGAATGGGAATACTGGTGCTTTAACACATACATGACCTTTAGTTGGTTCAGGAATTATTTGTTTAGATAATTCCACACCCAATGTTGCTTTCGCGGATATTTTTGCTAATGGAACTCCTGTTGCTTTTGCTACAAATGGTACAGTTCTACTTGATCTCGGATTTACTTCAAGAACATATAATTCATTATCTTGAATTGCAAATTGGATGTTAAAACAACCTACGATTTTTAATCCAATGCCAATTGTTTTTGTTTGTTCTTTAACTAGTTTTAAAATATCTTCTGAAATATTTTGAGTGGGTATGAAACAAGTTGAATCACCAGAATGAATTCCAGCCTCTTCTAAGTGCTCCATTATTGCACCTACAAGGACTTCTTTACCATCAGAAACAGCATCTACGTCAAGTTCTATTGCATGTGATAAATATTGATCAACAAGAATTGGTTTTTCAGGTGTAATATATGCCTCAGAAAGATAAGCATTTAGTTGCTTATCATTAGTAAGTACTTCCATACCTCGGCCACCTAAAACATAAGAAGGCCTTATTAATACAGGGAATCCAATCTTGTTTACTGCCGCTCTCACTTCATCTGATGTTTTCCCAGTTAATCCATGTGGCATTTTCAGGCCATTTTCTTTTGAGAATTTTTCAAACCTTTCTCTGTCACTTGCTTCATCAATTGCATCAATACTTGTGCCTAATAATTTTAGATTTAGTCCAAATTTTTCTAGAACATCCATTCTTTTTTGCAGAGGTAATGCCAAATTTATTGCAGTTTGCCCTCCGAACTGTAGAAGAATTCCATGAGCTCTTTCTCTAAGTAATATTTCTATTACATATTCAATGCTTAATGGTTCAAAATAAAGTCTGTTTGATGTGTCAAAATCAGTAGATACTGTTTCAGGGTTATTATTGATTATTATCGCTTCATCACCATGATCTCTAATTGATTTTACTGCATGTACGCACCCATAATCGAATTCAATCCCCTGGCCAATTCTTATTGGGCCACTTCCAATAACTACATGTCTTTTTGGTGATTTCGGCTTAAATTTAATCAAATCAATTCCACTTTCGTTATTGATAGTTCCTTCTTCGTATGTTGAATAATAGTATGGTGTTGTGGCTGCAAATTCTGCTGCGCATGAATCAACCATACGATATTTAGGATGAACTCCTAATTTGTGTCTTTGAGCCATCACAGCTATTTCTGATTGACTTTCTCGTAAAAATTTCCATCCTTTCGTTGGGAAATTTGCTAATGCATCTGCTATATATGCATCACTAAATCCATATCTTTTCCAAACTCTAAGAGACTCCTCTTTAATTTCATCAGGAGAATTACCAGAATTTACAATTTCATTTTCTATTTCTATAATCTCTTCAATTCTATATAAAAACCATTTAGTAATACTAGTGTGATTATGAATTTTATCTACGCTCCAACCTCTCCTAAATGCTTCTAAAATAGCAGATAATCTTCTATCGGTGGGGACTTCTAGCCAATTTGTAAGTACTTCTTCACTTAATTTTTCTTTGGCTCGGATAATCATATCATCTCCTTCTGATTCATCTGCCTTGGTAAGAGGTCTTGGATGAGGGTTTCCTGTTTCCAAACTTCCCCAAGCTTTTAGAAATGCTTCTTGAAATGACCTTCCTATTGCCATTACTTCACCTGTTGATTTCATTGAAGTGCCTAATGTTCTATTTGCAGTTCTAAATTTATCAAAAGGCCAACGAGGGATTTTTACTACGCAATAATCTAGTGTTGGCTCAAAAGCAGCAGTAGTTCCATGACCTGTAATTGGATTTGGCAACTCATCTAATGAGTAACCTATTGCAATTTTAGCAGCGATTCTAGCAATAGGATATCCTGTTGCTTTACTTGCTAATGCTGATGATCTACTAACTCTTGGGTTAACCTCTATCACTCGAATATCTCCATTTTTTTGATTTACAGCAAATTGAACATTACACCCTCCACAGATGTTTAATTCCCTAATCAATTTAAGTGAACAATCTCGAAGATATTGATGATCATTATCAGATAATGATTGAACTGGAGCTACAACAATACTTTCTCCTGTATGCACTCCCATTGGGTCTAAATTCTCCATTGTACAGACAATGATGCAATTATCATTTGCATCTCTTACAACTTCATATTCATGTTCTTGCCAACCTAGTATTGATTCTTCTATTAGTACCTGGTTAATTCTACTATTTCTTATCCCTAGTGATGAAACTTCAACTAATTCGCCGATGTTGTTAACAGTTCCTCCTCCAAGTCCTCCCAAGGTAAATGCAGGTCTTACCAATAATGGCCATGTGCCTAGTTTTTCAGCTGCTTTGATTACTTCTTCAATAGAATTACAAGCAATTGCTTTAGGTACAGGTAAATCTATAGATTCGCATATATCTTTGAATAAAGCACGATCTTCTGCTTTTTCAATAGCATCTAAATCAGAACCTATCAATTCTACATCATATTTCTCAAGAGTGCCATCATTTGCCAATTCTGTAGCTATGTTTAATGCAGTTTGTCCACCCATTCCTGCAAGTAAAGCATCTGGTTTTTCAATTTCAATAATCTTTCTTACAACATCTGGTAGTAAGGGTTCAATATATACTACGTCAGCCATCTCAGGGTCATTTTGTATGGTAGCAGGGTTTGAATTTACTAATATGACCTCAAAGCCATCTTCTCTTAATGCTCGGCATGCTTGAGAGCCACTAAAATCGAATTCTGCAGCTTGACCTATTCTTATTGGTCCACTTCCTAGCAAAAGAATTCTATTAATGTCATTTCTTCTTGGCATTATAGACAACTCCTTACTAATTCTTCAAATTGATCAAATAATTTTGATGCATCATGCGGACCAGGGCAGGCTTCAGGATGATATTGTACACTAAATGCAGGTTTTCCAATAACTTCTAATCCCTCAACGGTATTGTCATTTGCATTAATATGTGATACTTTGACTTTAGAACCAATTAAGTTTTCTTCTTTTCCAGAACTAACTCCAGATGGATGTTCAGCTAATCTTCCTTTAAGTGGGTCTGCAACTGCAAAGCCGTGATTTTGTGAGGTTATGCTAACTTTTCCAGTTTTTACGTTAATTACTGGTTGATTAGCTCCTCTATGGCCATATAGCATCTTGTATGTTTCAAGTCCAGCAGCAAGCCCTAGTAGTTGGTGTCCTAAGCAAATGCCCATTGTTGGCATGCCAGATTTTATTCCCTCTGCTAATGTTCTCCTTGCTGATGTGGCGCTTTCTTTCTGTGCTGGGTCTCCAGGGCCATTTGAACAAAATAATGCTGATATTTTCCATTTAGAAACTAAATCCTCAAATTCAATATTTGGAGGGCACCATAAAACTTCAAATCTTTTTGTTAATTCTCTGATTATGTTATATTTTATACCACAATCTAGAACTCCAAGCCGAGGGAGTGCATTTCCATTTTTGTCCTTTACTCCTTCATTGACAAGGGTTGGTTCAGAAATAGAAACCATCTTAATTAAGTCATTTATTGATGGATCTTCTATTGTAGTAAGAATTTCTCTTAACTCTTCTTCTTTTTCAAGTGGACCCATTACACATAATAATGTTCCATACTCTCTTACTTTTTTTGTAATTGCTCTTGTATCAACTTTTCTTAATCCAGGAATTTCATGAATTCTTAGTAATTCATCAACATTTCCTATTGAGTCTCTATGATCTGGGTGAATGATGACTTCTCTACAAATTAATGCTCGAGGCCAAACAGAAGAACTCTCTGAAGCAGAAGGATGAATTCCATAATTTCCAATTAATGGGTATGTAAAAGTTAGAACTTGGCCAGCAAAAGATGGATCTGTAAGACTTTCTTGATAACCAGTCATTCCAGTTGTGAAGACTAATTCTCCTTGTGCAATTCCTTTTGCACCAAATAATTCACCTTCAAATCTACTTCCGTCTGCCAAAAGTAATACTCCCTTTCCTTCTGCGGCTATTGGTAAAACCGTATTTTTATTTTTAGCTAAAACTAGTTTATCCGATGCATCTACGAAACTAATTGGGTTCTTTACTCCAAGTTGCCCTAGGCCCGGATTAAACCCGCCTCCGCTCCTCTTAGACGCCGACATCAGCCCATGTCGTTGAATAGACTCAATAAGGATTGAGGATAAAAATTATTTTTTTTATTCTTCTTCGGACAATAATTTTTCATTATTTTTTGTATTAAAACCATGATCTATTACATTCTTGCCATCTATATCTGGTATAATCTCTAATATTGGATTTGAGAAATCTTTTTCTGTAGATTTCCCCTCATATATTGCATCCAGAATTAGAGCAAGAGCAGCAACTTCACTATGTGGTTGATTGCCCACAGATACGTTGTAATCTGCCGTTCTATAGATTGAAGCAGGAACTTTAGCACCTCCAACTACAATTGCTAATGGCTTATCTTTAGGAATTTTTTTGACTATTTTCCTATAGTCTTCTCCATACATAGTGAGGTGTATTATAGTTCCTTTTTTGCCATGTTGATCATTTGATTTAAAGTTCCTAAGCCAATTCATTGGCGATTCTAAATGCTTTGTATTGAATTTCCCTCCGAATGTTTTTGTCACTTGATTAATCGTTTCAAACATTTTATGGTCTTTATCTCCCGAAACAAAGAATTCGTCAGCACCCAAAGCTCTTGATACAAGTCCTAGGTGTGTGTTTATTCTTGGGTCTCTTCCAACTCTGTAACCTAATCTTAGAACAGTAATAGGAAATGGATGTTTAGACACATATTCACCTTTTGAATTATTCTGGATTTTCAGAATCATTATTTTCAAGATATTCGATGTTAGAATTTTCTTTTGTGATGCTTGCTTCATGCATTTCTAAAAACCTTTTAACCCAAGATAATAAGAATGCCTCCATCAACATTTTTGAACCTACGTATACTCCAGAACCAATTATTGCTAGTTTAGTACAAAGCCATAATATCGTACTCATCTCAGCCTCAGTTTGACTAAAAATAAGCATTCCTAATGGTTCAATGATAAAATATACTGAGATTAATAGTAAAAATCCTGCAATAGTTCCTGGTCCAGGTCTACCTAATTCTCTACTCATCATATTAAGTACAGATCCTGCAAAAACCAACAATGGAAGTATTGCAGAAATAATCTCATAGTCTAGTTGTGTTATTAATTCTGGTTCATTGAATGTAGTTGATTTAAATTTAATGAATACAAGCCACCAAAATAATAGAAGGCTACCAATGATTGTGCCAGAAAAAACAGCTCTTTTATGTATCATTTCGTCAATTGTATGACTATCCTTTACATCCATTCTTTCAAGAATTGCATCTGCTAATTGCCATGGATCAATTCCTCCAGATTCGTTCGAAACAGTATTTTCTACAATTATCTCGTTAGTAGAAATCATCGCCGCCTCCTCATCCATTATGCACGGGCTGTTTTGCTAACTGATAAAGACTCGCAAGCATAGCGGGGTAACATGGCGAGTTCTGGCCCTTCTGAGCATCAGCGGCCAACATTGTCTGAACTGTCAAAATTGATTCGTAAAGATTCAAGTAATAAGCCTAGAATAATGGGTATAGTTAATGTAACTCCAGATTCATTCCATAAAGAATCTCGTAAGGATAAGAATGCTGCAATAAATGCAGCATTAGAAATGTGGGATTCAGGTGCACTTTGGGTAGATATTGGTGGTGAATCAACTAGGCCTGGTTCAGAAGAAGTGTCATTAGATGAGGAATTAGATAGGGTGATTCCAGTAATAGAGAAACTAAAAAAGATAAAACCAAATGGATTAATTTCAATTGATACAAAAAAAGCTGAGGTAGCAAAACAAGCAATTTTAGCTGGAGCATTAATGATTAACGACGTTTCAGGTTTAAGAAGTAAAGAGATGTTTGAATTAGTCCTATCTGAAAAAATACCTGTTTGTATTATGCATATGCAAAAAAACCCAGAAAATATGCAAGTATCTCCTTACTATGATGACTGCTTAGGTGAAGTTTGTGAATATTTGTTTTCAAAAGCAGATGATTTGATAAGCCAAGGTTTTCCAAAAGAATTAATTGTATTGGATCCAGGAATAGGTTTTGGAAAATTATTAAATCATAATTTAGAACTTTTAAGAGGAACTGAGAGAATAAGAAGAGATGGTTTTAGTGTATTGCATGGAGTTAGTAGAAAGTCGATGATTGGTGAATTAACAAATAATAAATCAATTGAAAAAAGATTACCTGGGACTTTAGCAGTTTCAGCATTTGGGCAACTTAATGGAATTGATATAATTAGGGTGCATGATGTAGCAGAGCATGTTGATTTAACTAATGTATTAAGTGCTATAGTGAATGAATAGGTGAGTTTAATGGGAGAGGATAGTGATTTAGTAATTTCTATAGAAGACAACATATTATTGGTAGGAACTGCTCATATAAGTAAAGAGTCAGTTGAATTAGTTCGAAATGAAATAGAGAGTTGGAATCCAGATTTTGTTGCAGTTGAATTATGCCAAAGTAGATTTAAGGCACTTTCTGAAAATAGGCGTTTAGACAAAGAAAGTTTACTAAAAGTAATCAAAGAAGGAAAGGCTCCACTTATTCTCATGCAGAGTCTACTAGCTTCTGAGCAAAGAAAATTAGGGCTTAGTGAAGAAATGCAACCTGGAGCAGAATTAATTGAGGCAATATCAATTGCTAAACAAAATAAAAAAGAGATTGCTTTGATTGATAGAGATATACAAGTTACATTGAGAAGGGCTTGGAAGAAAATGAAATTTCGTGAAAAGTTTAGATTATTGTTTTCATTAATTGGTGAAGATGAAATTGATGATGAATTTGATGTTAATCAAATACTAGAGAATAAAGATTTAATGACTATGATGATGGATGAATTAAAGCAAGTAGCACCAGGTGCAGGATCTGTGTTAGTTGATGAAAGAGATGAATATCTAGCACATAACATTCTTCAAAAAAGTGCCTCTGGAAAAGTACTTGCTGTTATTGGGGCAGGTCATTTAGATGGCGTAAAGATGCATTTATCATCATTAAAAAAACCAAATAAAGAGAGAATTGAGATATTGTCTAGAGTGCCAAAAAAGAAAGTATATCAGAAATTTATACCTTGGATTATTCCACTAATTTTATTTGGATTTATTCTAAAATCAGGTTTGGAAAAAGATTTTACCGAATTTGCAGAAATTTTAACCATTTGGGCATTAGCTAATTCAATATGTGCTGCATTTGCTGTAATTTTAGCTAGAGGGCATATTTTTGCAGTAATTACGGCTGCTTTAGCATCTCCTATTACATCTTTGAATCCATTTCTTGCTGCAGGATGGTTCGCAGGTTATGTTCAAATGAAGGTAGATGAACCAACTACTGAAGATTTAACAAATTTTTTGAAATTAGAAGATTGGAAATCTTATTGGACTAATTCGGCAGGAAAAGTATTGCTTGTAACTGCATTAGGTAATTTAGGCAGTATGTCTGGAGCATGGGTTGCGGCATCAATGATAGGATTATTTGGAGCATTGTAATTATTAATTATTTTACTTAAACTCTTATGCTTGACCTGAGTCGCCTTGTCATGGACGAAAATGATGTTGTTATTATTGGAGGGGCAAGGACACCTTTTTGTGAATGGTTAGGTGGAAAAAGAGGGGATGGAGAATATGGAGGAAGGTTATCTTCACTTTCTGCAGAAGAACTTGGAACAATTGCAATAAAAGGTGCCTTAGAAAAAACAGGAACAAGTCCAAAAACAGTAGATCATGTGATTATGGGTCATGCACTTCAAACATCTGGGCAAGCAATTTTTGGAGCTAGGCATGCAGGATTAAATGCAGGTATACCTCAAGAAGTACCTATGTTGACATTAAATCGATTATGCGGCAGTGGTGCCCAATCAATAGTTTCAGGTTCACAAATGATAATGCTTGGAGAGGCTGAAGTAATTGTAGCGGGTGGTATGGAAAATTTAAGTCAGGCACCTCATGTATTAAGAAATTCAAGAGATCAATACAAATTAGGTAGACCTCCTAAGGCAGGAACAGAACTTGAAAAAGATATGGAAGATTATCTATTTACAAATTTAATCGATGGAACATGTAATATGTTTATGGCACAAACAAGTGATGAATTATGTAAAAGAGTGGGAGTTACAAGAGAGGAAGCAGATGAATTTGCAGTTTTAAGCCATAGCAGGACGGAATATAGTGTAGATAATAATTTATTTTCTGAAGAGATAGTTCCTGTAGAAACTCCTAGTGGATTAATCGATTCATCACACGAAGACCATTTTGTAAGAGGAACTACTAAAGAATCATTATCGGAGTTAAGAACACATTTTGGTCCAGATTCATTAGTTACTGCAGGAAATGCATCGGGAGTCGTTGATGGTGCAGCCGCATTAGTATTAAAATCAGGGAAAAGAGCAAAATTAGATGATGATGTGCCACTTGCAAGAATAGTTTCTTGGGGAATTGTGGGATTAGAACCAGCAATTATGGCTTACGGGCCAGTTCCGAGTAGCAGAAAAGCATTGGAAAAAGCAGGTCTTTCAGCTGAAGATATAGACAGATGGGAAATTAATGAGGCATTTTCAGGTCAGGCTGTAGCTTGTATTAAAGAACTTGAAATTGATGTAGATAGAGTAAATGTTAATGGCGGAGCAGTTGGATTAGGTCATCCACTTGCAGCTACAGGAACAAGATTGATATTGACTTTATCACATGAATTAAAAAGATGCGGTGGAAGATATGGAGTAGCAACTGCATGTATTGGCGGTGGACAAGGTATTGCAGTAATTATTGAAAGAATTTGAGGTGCTTTTTATTGACAAATAAAGTAGACTCGGTCGTAGATAAGTATTTACTCACTTCAAATCCATTAAAGAAATGGTTATCAATTATTTTTGGATGTATTTTCACATTTTTTTCAATTATAGGAATATTTATTCCAGGGTGGCCAACTGTGTCTTGGGCCGTTCCAGCAGCTTTTTTGTTTTCTATTTCTAGTGAGAGATTATTTCGTTGGTCTCTTACAAACAAATTTTTTGGTTCTGCTATTTTAGAATATTATCATACAGGTAAAACAATACCAAAACATGCCAAATTAGGAATATGTCTTTTAATTTTGTTAATGGTTGTAATTTCTGCAATTTCTACATTTCATTTAGGTGATCCAGGATACGGCTCTATCACAATTATAATCGTGGGCCTTATTGGAATTTGTTACGTTAGTTTTATTGTAAAATCAAGAGAATCTTTGAATTATAAATCCTCTAGGCCTAAATTAGCAATTTATTCAATATTGTATGTAATCATGTTATTGATTCCTATTCTTTATTCGGGATTGGGGTTTGTGATAGCTACTCAATCAGGTTTGCAATTATCTCAAACATGTGGTGTTTTTGAAGAAAACACTCCTAGTGATTGGGATATGGACGATGAAGATTGGTATCTTAATTATGCTAATGGCGAAGAGAGAATTAAATTAAGGCAAGAAATGAATGTAAGTGAATATCAATTTCCATTTGAGGAAGTTAATTTCCCAAGTAGGAGTGAAGGTGTAACAATAAGCGGGTGGTATCAATTTGTAGATTCAGAGTCACCGACAGTAATTATTACTCACGGTGTAGGTACAAATGGAAAGTGTAAACATGAACCTTTGATGGTTTCTGCAATGCTTTATAAAAATGGAATTAACACACTTTCTATAGATTTACAAGGTTATGGTAATAGCACAGTAGTAGATGAATATATGAAAATTGGTCAAGCAGAATATCTAGATGTTTTAGGCGCAGTTGATTATTTGATAGATTCTAGAAATGTTAGTGAAAATAAAATAGGCGTTATGGGTATTTCATTAGGTGGCATAGCTGCTTCAATTGCTTTTTCAGAGGATGAAAGAATATCTGCTATTTGGTTAGAGGCAGCCCCCTCAGATTTCCAAATATTAGTTGAAGATCAATTAGCAGAACTTGGCTTTCCTAAGTTATTAGGAAGTTCTGCAATAAGGTGGGTTGAAGTATTTATTGGGGTAAATCCAAATGAAATTCCAGCAACAAATTCAGCATCATCTGCAGGAGAAAGGCCTATGTTCTTATGTCATGGTTATGAAGATGATTTAGTTCCAATATCTCATTCTCAATCATTAGAAAAATTAGCATTAGAGAATAACGTAAATGTAACTTCTTGGTATGTTGAAGGTGCAAACCATGTAGATGCAATTTGGAGTCATACAGAAGAATATGAGGATAATTTGACAGCGTTTTTCAAATCATTAAACTAATAATTTTTTAATTTAGGCGAGATTATGAAACGAAAACCATTATTTCCATTTGTTTTTCCTTTATGTGATTCTAAAGGTAATTTTTTACGCACCAATGCTCTAATTAAATCTAGAGGTTTTTCATTTTCTTATTTATTAATAGTTATGTTAATTTGGTATTTTTTGGGTTTTGGACATTGGGGTGGTCGTGTTTGTGAATCATTTATTCAACAATTATCTTGTTCTAGTGCAATATGGCCTAACAAACTTTTTTCTAAACCTCATGAATATATATTCTCTTTTTTTACTTCTCCATTTTTTCATAATGATCCACCACATTTAAAATTGGTCATTTATGGTTTTTTAATATTCGCTCAATCTTTTGAAGCAAGATCAAGTCCAAAAAGTGCAATGCTACTTTTTTTCCTATCAATAACATTTACTTGTCTTTTAATTGGTTTAATAATGAACATCGGTCATTATTTAGATCCTGATTCTGCTCTTTTTAATGGGGCTTTAGATCGTAGTTTTATGGGAGGATCTGTAGGAATGTTTGGACTTCTTGGAGGCTTGTCACATTATTCAAGGAAAAAATGGTTAATTCCATCTATTGTAGTTATGTTTGAAATTTGGAATAGATATTTTAATGGAATGAATATTTACATAACTATGGGTCATTTAACAAGTTTCTTTTTTGGATTTATTCTATGGAGTTATTGGTTGAAATATGAAAATTAATTGTTAATTTTTCTACCTAATGAATTTATATTATTGATTAATGCTTTTTCAATTTTATTTCTATTTGTAATGTGATTATTTGCAGCTAGTGAGGAAGTAATTCCCGCTTCTAAACCACATCCTTCTAATGATTCAACTCTTTTCTCAGGTGTATCATAATTAATTGATAAGCCATGTCTAGAAACCCATTTTAAAAAAGAAAGGCCTATGCTTGCAACCTTTTTTCCATTTACCCAGACTCCTCTCATGCGTTCATCTCTAACTCCAATAATGCCTAAATCTGAAAAAGATGTAATAATCCATTCTTCTAACTTTGAAATTATTACTTTTGTATTCACTTCATCATCTAAATCCCATTTAATTATTGGATATACGACTAATTGGCCAGGTCCATGCCATGTTAAACCCCCTCCACGATCAACAAACTTTCTTGGATAATCTTCAGGAGGGAGTATATTTTCCTTTTTTGCTTTAGGTCCTATGGTTACAATTTCAGGATGTTCAACAAAAATTAAAGTATCATTTATTTCATCATTGATTCTCATTTTTTGCATTTCTTTCATTATCAAATCTACTTTTTCATGATCCTCACACGAAAATTGTATGAGTTCCACATTTCGCATACTTTAGCCTCATGAAATATGAATTGCATGTCCTAAAGTTGCTAGAATTGCTTCATGGAATGATTCAGTCATTGTTGGGTGTGCGTGAATAGTCCCTGCAACGTCTTCTAATAGCGCACCCATTTCAAGTGCTAGAGAGAATTCTCCTGATAATTCACTGATGGAACTACCAACTGCTTGAATTCCAAGAATCTGATGATTATCTTCTCTAGCAAGAACTCTAACGAAGCCTCCTGATTTCTCTGCTTCCATTGTGAGTGCTCTTCCGTTTGCGGCTAGAGGGAATTTTCCTGTTAGTAATTTGGTTTCTAATTCTGTGCAGTATTTGTTCGCTTCATCCGGAGACATACCTACAGAAACAATTTCTGGTTCTGTAAATACTATGGCTGGAACTGAAACTGGGTCATACTCTCTAATTTCTCCTGCTATAATTTCAGCAACCATTTCACCTTGAGTTGAAGCAACATGGGCTAACATTTCTCCACTATCTGCAACATCTCCAATAGCCCAAACATTTCGCATATTTGTTGCACATTTATTATCTACAATAACAAAACCTTGTTCGTTCATTTTAACTCCCATTTTTTCAATTCCAGAATCTTTAGATCTAGGCTTTCTTCCAACAGTAACTAAGATTTTATCAGCATCTAATGATTTTTGGGCACCTTTAGAGTCAGTATAATTAATTTTAATGCCATTTGAGGTTTTTTCCACTCCTTTAGCACGAGATTTTGTATGTACTGTAATCTTGTTTTTCTTCAAGTATAATTCAACAGGCCTTCTTAATTCTTTATCAAATATTGGTAAAACACTATCCATGGCTTCAATTATTGTGACTTCTGCACCTAGTAATCTGTAGGCAATGCCTAATTCAAGTCCAATATATCCTCCTCCAACAACAACTAAATGTTTCGGTAAATCATTTAATTCTAAAGCATCTCTACTTGAAATTACATTTTCATCAAATGGCATAAATGGTAATTCTATTGGTATTGATCCATTAGCCAAAATTACATGTTCAGCTTCAATTCTTACTTCACCTTCAGAATTTGTAACAATACATGTCTTTGCATCTATAAATTTAGCCCATCCAGAGATTAGTTTAACTTTTGCAGCCTTTAATAGCCCTTCAACTCCTTTGTTTAATTTATTTACAATCTCTTCTTTCCAAGAAATTAGATTAGCTAAATTAAGTTCTGCGGGAGAAGGTAGTGTGATTCCCATATGCCCTTCTTTTGTGCTATGTTTGGAAAGTGAATGGAATTTATGAGCAGCATGGATGATGGCTTTTGAGGGTATACACCCTCTGATTAAGCATGTCCCCCCTGCTTTTTCACCTTCTACAATAATAGTGTCCATTCCTAATTGTCCAGATCTTATTGCTGCGACATACCCTCCTGGGCCAGCACCAATTACCAGAACTTTACATCTCTTTGTTTCCATGATGATTCCCCTCACATGAAAATTGTAGCTGGATGTTCTAGTAATTTCTTAAGAGTTTGAATTAACATAGCTCCATCCCAACCATCTATGACTCTATGGTCCCAACTAGAACTTAATCGCATTATTTTTCTCACTTCAATTCTACCATCAATAACAACAGGTTCGTCTTTAGCATTATGTACTCCTAATATACCAACTTCTGGATGATTAATTATTGGTGTTGCTCCTAAACCTCCCATTCTGCCTAAACTTGTAATTGTAAATGTAGAACCTTGTAAATCTTTAATGCTTGCAGTACCATCTCTTGAAGCCTTTGAAACTCTCATCATTTCACTAGCAGATTCCCATATGTCTTGTGCTTCTACATTTTTAACTACTGGAACAAATAATCCTTTGTCTGTTTGGGTTGCAATACCTAAATTTATTGCTTCATATTGTAGAATTTTTTCTTCTTCATCTAAATAATGAGCATTACATTTTGGGTGCTCAGATAATGCTTTTACGAGTGCTTGCATTATGAAAGGTAAATATGTTAATTTTGGTTGTCCTTCTTTTCTATTATTGTTTAGATGAACTCTTAATTCTTCAAGGTTCGTTACATCAACTTCTTCGAAATATGAAAAATGAGCTATTGTAGAATATGATTTACTCATTTGCTCCGCAATTTTCCTTCTTAATCCAATTACAGGTACTTCTTTTACACCAGATAATGCTGTCCTTTTTACTCCTGCAGCGGCAACTGGAGACCCTGCTTCTTTCCATGAATCAAGATCTGTATGTGTAATTCTTCCACCAGGGCCACTTCCACTTACTTCGTTTAAGTTGATTCCAACTTCTCTTGCTTTTTTACGAACGGCAGGGCTTGCCATTACTCTTTCACCTTTTTTTCTTACTTGAGGTGTGGCTTTAGTTGTCTTTTCCACTACTTTTTCTACTATCTTTTCCTCTTTAATTTCTTGAGTTATAGTTTCTTCTTCAGTAACTTCCACTACTTCTTCTGTTGAGCCACCTTCTCCTTCAAAAACAATACATACTTGTCCAACTTTAAGCATCTCACCTGCTTTTCCTTGGATTGATTTGATAATTCCATCAGTTGGGCTTGGAATTGTAACTGTTGCTTTATCAGTCATAACATCTAATATGGGATCATCTTCTTTTACAGAATCACCTACTTTTACGTGCCAAGAAACAATTTCTCCTTCTACGACACCTTCTCCTATATCTGGTAACCTAAATTCAATTTTCCCCATGTTTCATTCCTCTATAGTATTCTTTATTGCTGTTGCTATCCTTTCAGGACTTGGTAAGTAATCCCATTCAGTAGAATGCGGGAACGGTGTATCCCATCCTGTAACTCTAGTGATTGGCGATTCTAGTGAATAGAAACATCTTTCTTGAATTGAGGCTGAGATTTCTGCTCCAAAGCCACTAGTTTTTGGTGCTTCATGAACTATGACGCATCTGCCTGTTTTTTGAATGGAATTAACAATAGTGTCTTTATCAAATGGAATTAGTGTTTGTAAATCTATTAATTCACAAGAAATTCCACTTTCTTTGATACCTTTTTCGGCCACATGTACCATAGCACCCCATGCTATTACTGTACATTCAGAGCCTTCTTGTACAATGTCCGCTTTACCTAGTTCAATTTTATAATAATCTTCGGGCACTTCAGATTTTGGATGTCCTGCCCATGTAGGTACATTATGTGGATCTCCATAAAATGGTCCTCTGTAACACCTTTTTGGCTCAAAGAATATTACGGGATCATTAGATTCTATTGCAGCCGTTAGTAATCCTTTGGCATTATTTGGATTTGAACAATATACTACTTTTATTCCTGGTGTATGTGTAAATTGTGCTTCAGGAGATTGAGAGTGGTGATTTCCACCTTTAATTCCACCACCTGCTGGAGTTCTAAATGTTATTGGGGTCGAAAATTCACCGCCACTTCTATATCTGATTTTAGAGATTTCATTTACTATTTGATCATATGCAGGGAAGATATAATCCGCAAATTGGATTTCTACAACTGGCCTAAGTCCATTTATTCCCATTCCAAATGCAGTTGCAGCAATACCTCCTTCTGCTAAAGGTGAATCAAAAACACGATGTTTCCCATACTTTTGTTGTAATGTATCAGTTACTCTAAAAACCCCGCCAAAGAAACCAACATCTTCTCCAAATATTACCACACTATCATCATTTTTTAATTGAATGTCTAAAGCAGAATTAAGTGCTTGAATCATATTCATTTCTACCATAAAATCACTTTCCTAATTCCTCTCTTTGTTCTTGTATATGCCATGGTATTTCTTCATAGACATCACTAAAAATTGTAGATGCAGGAGGGAATGGTCCATTGGCTAAATCACCATATTTTACTGCTTCTTTATAGGCAGCCATGACTTCAGAATCTATTTTTTCAGTTAGTTCTTTATCTCTTTTTTCATCCCATTCTCCAATTTTAATTAAATGCATTTTTAGACGTTCAACAGGATCTCCACCTGGCCAAAATTCAGCTTCATCACCTGGTCTATATCTTGATGGGTCATCAGAGGAACTATGTGCGCCAGCCCTATACGTGTATATCTCAATATGTGTTGGTCCTAATCCTGCTCTACATCTTTCTGCTGCCCATTTTGTTATTGAATAAAGTGCTAAGAAATCATTTCCATCTACTCTAAAGCAAGGGATGTCATAAGAAAGACCTCTTGATGCAAAATTAACACCTCCAGTAGCCAAGTTGCTATGTGTTGAAATTGCCCATTGATTATTTACAACATTTAATATTACTGGAGGTTTGAATGCACTAGCAAAATTAAGGCCATAATGGTAATCTCCTTGAGCACTAGTTCCATCTCCCAGCCAAGTGATTGTTACTTCATCTGTGCCTTTGTAAGCACTTGCCATGGCGACACCAACAGCTTGACTAAATTGAGTTCCTACAGGGCTAGAAATGGAAATAAATCGCCCTTCTTTATATGTATAATGAACTGGCATTTGTCTTCCTTTAACATTATCTAATTCATTTCCAATACAATGACAAATCATCGAAACCATATCTCTGCCTCTAACAAATTGAGCACCTGGTTGTCTATATGATGGAAAAATCCAATCTTGTTCTTCTAAAGCCATTGTTTGAGCGATTGCAATTGCTTCTTCTCCAAGGGACCTCATGTAAAAGGAAAGTTTCCCAGTCCTTTGCATCTTCATCATTCTATCGTCAAAGATTCTTAACTTCATCATATATTCTAAACCCTTTCTAAGTATGTCAGGATCTAACTTTGGATCCCATTCTCCTTTAGCTTCATTAGAATCATTTAGAACACGTAATAATCCATATGCATGTTTTTCTGTATCTTTACTTGTACATTTGAGTGGATCTAATTTTTTCAAATCTTCAGGCTGGAAATCCCAACTTGAGAAAGTTGGTTTCTCACCAGGTCTAGCAGGAGGAGTTCCTACCCGGAAAGGAGTGGATTTGTTTGCCTTGTCTTCATCACTCATAATAGTCCCTCTTCACTTCTCTCTTTGATTGTTTCTAATTTTTGGTTATATTTCTATAAAGAATCCCTGCACGATATGATGAACGTACTAAGGGTCCACAAGCTGTACCTAGGAATCCCATGTCCTTAGCCAAAATGTCCCATTCTTTGAATTTTTCAGGATTGGGGAATCTATCTACAGGCAATAATTTTTTATTCGGCTGAAGATATTGACCTATTGTTATGATGTCACAATTAACTTCTCTCAATAATTTCATAGCCTCAATAATTTCATCATCTGTTTCTCCAAGTCCTACCATTATGCTGCTTTTTGTAATTATGTCTGGCCTTAATTCCTTAGCCCAGCGTAAAACATTTAGAGATTGATTAAATGATGCTCTTTGATCTCTAACAATGGAATCTAATCTTGGTACACATTCTACATTATGTGCAAATACATCTAGTTCTAGATTTTCTAATAATGACGATAGTGCTTTTTTATCTCCTGCTAAATCACTACAAAGTAATTCAAGTGATGTATCAGGGCAAACTTCTCTTACTTTTTCAATGCATTTTCTATAATGCATTGCTCCACTATCACTTAAATCATCTCTATTTACTACAGTAATTACAGCATGTTCTAAGTTCATATTTTTAACCGCAAGAGCAAGATTTAGTGGTTCATCTTCATCTAATGGAGGCGGAGTTTTAATTGACCCTACAGCACAAAATCTACATCCTCTTGTACATTCTTGGCCAGCAATCATAAATGTCGCAGTACCTCTGCCCCAACATTCATGGATGTTAGGACATTTTGCTTCAACGCAAACAGTGTTTAGAGTATTTTCATTAATAGTAGATTTTATTTTGTTGAATGCGTTTAATGCTTTTCCTGTAGGTAATGATACTCTAAACCATTCAGGCAATCTGGTTTTTACCTTTTTCTTGGTTGATGAATCCGCATCTTGCAATACAGGTAGACGTTGTCCAGCCATCCTACTCAGTAGACCCTATATCCTAAGTCTCAAAAGTGTTTGTTTTTTGAATTTTTAAAATCAAGAACCTTCAAACGTATTAAGGATAGGCAATAGCATGGGCCGAAGAGATATCGACTCAACAATACTAGGGAATAAAATTGCTTTAGTTACAGGTTCTGCAAAGAGACTTGGTGCAGCAATTGCAATACACTTTGCAAAAAATGGGTATGATATTCTTGTTCATTATAACACTTCAAAAAAAGAAGCAGAGGGAGTGCTTTCTATTATTAGTGAAATGGGTAGAAATGCGACATTAATTAAAGCGGATTTAACTACTGAATTAGATCTATTTATTGATGAAGTGAAGAATACAGATTTAGTTAAAAAAAGAGGTGGTCTTGATGTACTTGTAAATTCTGCTTCTAAATATGAAAAAATTGAATTTTCATTAGTTTCCCAAGAAAAATGGGATTCTATGCACGATATAAATTCAAAGGCCCCATATTTTATAATTCAAGGATTATTAAACGAATTAAAAATGGTTAATGGTTGTGTAATTAATATGGTTGATACGTCATATAATCGCCCTTGGGAGAATTATAGTAATTATTGTGCTAGTAAAGCATCTTTGTATAATTTAACAATGAGTCTTTCATATGAATTAGCTCCTGAAGTAAGGGTAAATGGTATTGCACCAGGTGCGATTATGTTTCCAGATTGGCTTGATGAAAAAGATAGACAAGAGATATTGAATCAAATACCTATGAAAAGAGAAGGAACGGTTGAAGAAATTTCAGAAACTGCTTTATTTTTAGCAAATGGTCCAAATTATGTCACAGGACAAATTATTGGTGTAGATGGTGGATTAAAATAATAAATCCAGTGAAAAAACGAAAATAAAAAGTGCATAATCATATATCTCTTGTTGCTCGGCTTTTCATGGGATGGCTTCAATCCACAGCAATAGACCTCTCTGATTCTTCGGTAAAGGGTAGTTTTTCTGCCAAGTCTTGCATTTCTAGTGAAATGGAATTAACTGCAGATGATTCTGGTTTACATTTTAAATTAGGAGTGGCTGAAAAGAGTTTTGAAAAAGGTACGATAAAGGCATTAAGAACAATACGTGAAAGTAATAATTTACCTGCTTTATGGACATTGCAATTGAAATTAGATAATGATGAATGGGTCGATATTTTAGAAAGTTATGACGAAAATTCATTGTTGGATATGATGAATGGAATTGCTTCCAAATTGTTACTTCCTCTAAAAGAACATACAGGCCGTTTAGTAAGAAGAGATGAGCATGGCATGGGAGTAATTGAACAATTAGCTAGATTTCCTGATCGTTGGCCAAGACCTGAAAGATTACCATCAATACAATTTGGATTTAGAAAAGGAGTAAACAGTGTATACACTACAATACCAACACGCTCTACACAATCAGCATTAGCATTTTTTTGGATTTCATTATTGTTTTCCTTTGGTGTTGGAATTTCGATGTGGTATTTGAGGACTATTGGTGATAAAGATTACAATCAATTAATTTGGATCTTTTTATTCCCCATACTCACGATTGCTTATTGGTTGGTCTTTAATTCAAATACTGGACAATTAGAATCAAGACATAAATTGAATATTTCTGCAACGAATATTTCATTACAGGCCAAATTTTTAGGAATTATTCCTTTAAAATCTAAAATTTGGGATTTAGATGATTTCGTAGATATAGACGCTGACGAGGATGGAAGACTAACTTTGTTTATTGGAAATCGTAGATATTCTATGAAAATGCATAGAAGAGAAGCAGAATGGTTCGTCGGAGAGGTTGCAACACAGATGGAGCAATTAATGGTAGATCGAATTAATGAAGCCAGAGAATCAATGAATTTAGAATTAAAAGAGGCATTTAAGAAATTTGATGCTAATAATGATGGCAATTTATCTACTGAAGAATTAGAAGCAGCTATTGAAGAATTTGGAATTGGACTTTCTAAATTACAAATGAAGGTATTAATGAGAGATATTGATAAAGATTCAGATGGAAAGATAGATTATAATGAATTTGTAGATCGCTTTTCTTCACTCAGTTCGACTGATGTCTCAGAAGAAGAATAAATGCGGGGGATGGAGCCCCAGCAGAATAAGTGAGATTGTTGGAATTTAGAACAAATTAGGACTTTTTTATGTTTCATGCTGGGGGTGGGATTTGAACCCACGAAGGCTTCGCCACCGGATCTTAAGTCCGGCCCCTTTGACCACTCGGGTACCCCAGCGGCCCTCCGAAACCGAACTAGTTTTTCAACGAGTAGGATAATATGGCTAAAATTAACTACTTATGTACATAAGACGGCAAACCGTTTAATGCTCTACTCGTACGGTTACTTGTTAACGGGTAGTGATTATGTCGCGGTTTTTCAATCAATCAAAAGTAATGGTGCTTTGTTTAATGATGTTTTGTTCAATTTTATCTTCAGTAATTTCTGTAGAATCTGAAACAGAAGATTTGTCTATTTCACCAGTGGTTAAATACGTAGATACTCCAAATCAAGATTATCGTTTTTATTTTGATGGGAAAACTCAAGCTGATGAACAATCAGGAGATTTCCCCCAATCTGATGGAAAAATAACTACAAAAGAACCGAGTAGCGGAAACCAAGCATCAGTAAGTATTATTGAAAACACTGCAGAATTTACAACACCATATTTACTTTCAGACATTAATATCAGTGGAGTAAATAATGAAATAATCTTCAATGTATTTTTTCAATTTGAAGGCCCAGCAGAAGCATCAGCAGAAATGTCTGTAAAATTAACCACTGATGCAGGAGTCCTTATTTCTACTGTCAATGAAGATTTAGAAGATCCTTGCTCCACTTCCCCCTTCTCGAGTCAGCCTAATTGTGACGAAGATAATCCCGATGATGAAAGTCTACTCTTAGAGAATGTTGGAACTACTTTAGTTGAATCGGATGGATTTTTGAAAGTTGAAATAGAAATAGTTTCTAAAAACGGTTGTGATTCTGGTGGCTTTGGTACTGGAGGATGCGATGTAAAAATATTTTTTGGAGATATTAATAATGATAATTCTGAAACATATCTTAATGTAAGGACAAATACACTTTCTGGAAGTTCAATTAAAGTGCATAAAGAAGGTGCAGGATGGAACGATGTAGAAACTATTGATTGGTATCCTCATGATTCTGATGAAGATCGTAATATGCAAATTTCAGTTGATATTAGGAGTGCATTTGGTAGGGCAGATATAAATGAAATTGAAGTATTTATTGACGATGCTGATGGAGTAGATGGAATTTCTGAATTTTCACATATATTTTCCAATAATGATTTGAAATTAGATAATGGGGGGCTAGTAGGTAATGTTATCTATAGTTATCAAAAAGGTGGCCTTAAAGCGGGTACATATCCAATTGAATTAAGAGTGACTGATTTGCAACATAATTCTCCAGTAATATTTAGTCATGAACCATTAATATCTCATACTTATGGGGTCGATTTTGAATTATCAGATGAACAGGGAGATACATTATTGGTTGCTCCAGATCAAACTAGTAGGTTGGAATTCTCACTAACTCATATTGGTTATGCTGACAATGAAATTTCTGTAGAATTATCTATACAACCTCCATTGACAAATGATTGGCAAGTAGAGTTTGATCAACCAGTAGGGGGATATCAGTTAGATTACGGTGGAACTAATATTAAACCAACATTACTTATTAAAGCACCAGCTGAAGATATGTCTACTACTCCTAGCACAATCAATATTATCGCAGTACCAAAAGTAAATGGATCTCAAGTTACTGATGTATCTCAAATTCTACTTGATGTTGAACAAATAGATGTCTTTTCAGACCCTAGATTGTCAATTTTCGAAGATGCGGAACACCAAATACAAATTGGAGATTCAGTTGATGGTGATTTTGATGTTAATGCCTCAAACTTTGTAGATTTTGAAGGAATTGGCGAGTTTTATCTTGATGTCAGAAATACAGGTTTTGATGTCGATCAATTTAGAATGAAATTCCTTGAAATTCCAGATCAATGGGATGCAGCATTTGTAGATAACAACACAGGAGAAGCGATTGTTAAAGATCAGGGTGCATATCCTACAGGAGATGTAAATTCAAATGTAATTGAGACAGTATTAATCGAAGTATATCCTCCTATTGATCGTGAAGCACCAGATCTTGGTAAAATAACCTTAGAAGTTACTAGTGCTAATGATTTGACTTTGAGGGCAACAATTTCATTTACAGTGCAAAGAACATTTGGTGTACATTCTACAGTAATTTATGATTGTGATGCTTCCCCGTTAGGATATGTTAATGCTGAACTTTCAACTTGTGAAAATCCTGAGTTTAATGATGAAACATTTAGGCTTAAAGTAACTAGTACCGCTTCTGAATCTGATACGCAGATAACAACTTTCCAATTAAAAAATCCTAGTTTATTGGATAAAATAATTTTAACTCCTGATGGGGAACTTGTTTCTCAGAAGGATTATTACGGCACTTGGGATTTTGAAATATATGATAGTAATAGTTCATTAGCATCAAATGTAAAATTATCTTCTGGAGATTCTACTGAAATAAAACTTCTCATAACTCCAAGTATGGGTATGCTTTCAGGAGATCATACGATTTATTTGAGAATAATCGAGGAAGTAGAAGCTGATTCGGGAATAGAACCTAAATATTTTGACATGCCTTTGACAGTATTTATTGGTGAAGATGAGCCACAGATAGAGATAACTCAAACCTCAGCTAATGAATTGATAGGAATAAATTCTTTTGAAGAGATTGAAATGCGTGTTTATAATGTTGCTAATGTTGAAGCATTAGTGCTATTGAAATTAGAATCAACAATAGGTGGAGATTGGAAAGTCGAAATAGAATCTGAAGATGGAGGGGAGTTATTAACCGTTGCACCTTTTAGTGAAAAGAACTTCACAATTAGAATCGATTCGCCTCCTTGTATGAGGCATAATGAAGTATATGACTTTGAGATTACAGCTAAACCATTAGATCTCAATGAGGCATATGGTTCAGAGTACACTACAGTTAAAACAGTAAGAATACAGACAAATGTAGACAATATACCTTGCAGAATCCAATCAGAATTATTTAGTGAACCAGACCCAATTACACTAGGAGTTCTAGGATCTGTTGTGCTTATGGCTGTATTTTGGTTTTCACGTAGAGGTGCAAATGGTCAAGAATTAGATATGTGGGATGTCGAAGAATCATTCGATGAGAGCAGCGATATCCAATCTTCTATTTCTGAAGAAATAGAAACTAATGAAGAAACTATTGAAGATATTCCAGAACCTATACATTATGAAGAAGTAGAATTAGTTGAAGAAGACTAATTTCTCCCCCTAAAGGGGGAGTCTTGTATGAACAACGTACCATTCCCCTTAAGTCCTTCTTTGACCGGCTACTGTTGAGGTGAGATGATTTCATACACAGAAATACAGTCAGGCCGCGCTAAAGAAAATGAGATAAATTTGCTAATAATCAAGCAAAGGCGCTCAATTTTCATGATTATACTGCTCTTAGGAGTTACATTTGCCACAATACAGTTTGCATCTTGGCAAGCAATGGCTTCAAGTGATCAAGATGGAGACGGATTAATTACATCAATAGAATATTTATTGAATACTCAGATCCAAAATTGGGATTCTGACGGAGACGGACTTCCAGATGGATGGGAGTGGAAATATGGATTGAATCCATTAAGTGCATCTGTAGGAGATGATGGACAAACAGGAGATCCAGATGGTGATCAATTAACTAATTTACAAGAGTATAATTACGGCCTTCCACCCAATTGGGATAATTCAAACACTCCAGATGTATTGGATAATGGAGTTTGGTGGAATGGTACAGTTCCAGTAAATAATTGGAACGAAGAAGATGCACTACAATACAATCAACCAGGTTGTGGAGATTCAGGCGCAGATGGAGTTGGAGGAGTAATTCTTTGTGATGAAGATCCTGTAGGTGATATTTGTTCTGATGGGTTTGATAATGATCATGATGGGCAAATAGATGCTCAAGATTCAGATAATGATGGTGATGCTGTTTGTGGAAGTAATGATGATGATGGTGACGGTTTGATTGATGAAGATCCATATGGTTGGGATACTGACGCTGATGGATTAAGTGATGGTTGGGAAGTTGCTAATGGTTTGGATCCTACAGATCCTACAGGAAATAATGGTGCACAAGGAGACCCTGATGGAGACGGCATGATTAATATTTATGAATACATTAACCCTAGTTGGGACACTCAATGTAATGCTGCAGATTGTTTTTGGCCTGCACCGTCACATTATGCTCCGTCCGATGTAATGACAGGAACTGAAAGCCCATGTAATCCAGTTACAGGAGATGGTCCTAATGGATGTGCAAATCTTGTTGCCGAAGTAGATGGCAATACACAAACAAATCCAAATAATCCTGATACAGATGGCGACTCAATTTCAGATGGCGACGAAGTTACGATTTGGTTGACTGATCCTACAGAGGCAGATACTGATGGTGATGGATTAACTGATGGAGTAGAGATTAACAGTGGATATGGTAATCCAGCTCAAGCAACAGATCCTAGAAATAATAATACTGACGGAGATGCATGGGATGATGGAGATGAAGATGTAAACTTCAATGGTCAAATTGATGGAAACGAAAGTGATCCTACACGTAGAGAAGATACGGGCGATTTTGATGAAGATGGAATAGACAATTGGGAAGAAAATTTGACATGTACCGATTGGAATAATGCAGATACAGATTACGGGGGAGTTTTAGATGGAGATGAAGTAAATCCATTACATGGAACAGATCCTTGTGATTCATTAGTTGATGAAGTATCAACAATTCTTTCATGGGGTAGTGCTACTTTGACTCTAAGTGATGCTAGTGCATTCAATCCTAATGGAGGAAAAGGATGGTATCAAAGTACAAGTGGTATTTTGACTGAGTTTGATTATGCGGCTAAAGTTGGAAATCAACTTAACAATGTAAATGTTGCACCAAGTGGTGGAGATATTGTACTTGCAAAAGATGGTTCATGGTGTAGGATGGATGCAGAGGCAGATGGGACTATCTTCACAACAAGACAATATTGTGATGATGATTTTTATGATACAGATGGTGATGGCTTAGCAGATTGGCAAGAGAGAACCGCATTTTTTGGATATTTTTCAAATCATACAAATGTAGATTCAGATGGCGATGGCCAAAATGATTATGATGAAGTAATGGGTGCTACAGATCCTTTGATTGCTTGTGAAAATTCATTAGATGCAGATAATGATGGCGTGAATGATTATTTTGAAACGACCACTGGTTGTAATCTTGTGTATATTGGTGTATTAAGTGGAGGAAATGACAATTATGTCACAGATCCTTTGATTTTTGATACAGATAATGGTGGAGTAAGCGACTATCAGGAATATTTTGATGGTACAAACCCAGAAGATGACCCATCTGATGATATAAACCCTCAAGATACAGATGGTGATGGAATTCCAGATTCAATAGAGAATCTTACTGGAACTGATTGGAGGAATCCAGATACAGATGGCGGAGGAATGTCTGACTATGCAGAATGCCCACCACAATTTTGGGCAACATTGTGTAATGGTTCTAATTATGATCCTTTTGATCCAACAGATGATGTGACTGATGAAAATGTGGTATTTTGGGCTAATACAACTAGTAATTTACTTGATAGAGATTCAACATTGTATTGGAGAGTGAATACTTATGATAATTATACTGGAGGAGGATATGGTATAGATGCATCTTCACATCCATCACAACTTATGAGTCCTAATTATCTAAACACTACTTGGATAGCAGATTCAACATATTCTAATGGTACAATAAGTTGGAATATGGCTTATAATTCTCCTATTTCAAATGGTCTTACTGTTCCAATGCCTCATAATTGGGAAGCATTGGATATTTGGTCAGATCCAACTTCAAAACTTGAGCGTTGGGATAGAGTTTCCACAGTTACAGCTGATGGTTCTCCATTATTCGAATTAACAACTCAAGCTAAGCAATTATGGTATGAAGAAGCAGATTTAGATGATTCAGAACCTCATATTCCAAGTTCATTAGAATTAAATTTACCCTCTTATTTCTCAGATGGAGTTTCTAATGAATCGATTGTTGATACAATTACACAAGAAGTAATAGCAGATTCAGGTGAAACAAGTGGTTTTGGTATGGCATTCGCACTTGCAGAATATCTGAGGCAAGGAAATGAGACTTTATTTTATCAAATTAATTACAATGGTTCCGGTGTTGATCCGAGTGATGATATTGTCTGGCATATTCTTAATAATTCAAAAGAAGGGACTTGTTCAGACTTTGTTACTGTATTTGTAACAATGGCTAGACTTGCAGGGATTCCTGCACGTAAAGTATCTGGATTTATGAATGGAGAGCAAACAACAGATGGATATGAAGTTTCTAGTACTAATGCTGCAGTTTGGGCAGAATTTCACCTAAGAAGTGTTTCTACGGGGGCGGATTTAGGCTGGATTCCTATAGATCCTTGCCCACAACCATTAGAGATTGAATTAGTTAATATGACTTATATTCCAGATACATGGGATCGAGATGGGCTAACAAATATTACAATTGAAGGAGACTTAGTATATTCTAGCAACGGTACAGGGATAGATGGAAATACTGTTCGAGGATATCTTGCTCAAGCACCTCAAGATCCTGAGGCATCAGTTACTACAGACTCATCATTGTTAGTAGGTACTGCAACAGTTACAAATGCTACAGGCCACTTTATAATCACTGGAGTTCCTGCTGAAGCAGTAATGCCTGGTTTCCAAAAGATTGTAGTTGTTAATTCTGCTGAAGAATATATTCCTCCTAGAATTCATGAATATCCTGGACATATTAATGTGACAGATGATAGTGTGCTTGTTCATACTTCATCTACATCAATAGGTCAAGGGGCAACTACAGATTTCAGTGGTACATTAAATTTTGAAAACATACCTCTTTTAGATGTTTCAGAAATGGCTAATTTGACTGTGCAATTAGATTATACTTCACAAGTTTCAGGGGCGGAATCAGTTACTACAGAAGTTGGTAAAGGTGGGGAATGGTCATTTTCATTAACATTAGATCCATCTGAACCGCTTGGACCTTTACAATTTACAGTATCATTCCTAGGGTGGGAAGACCCAGATGAAACTTATCCAGGTTCACCGATACATCTACGAGCATCATCTATTATTGTTAATGCTACAGTATCATTAGCTCCTGATGTTCAAGGTACTGTGGAGGGGCATGAAGTTAATAGTTCAAGATTATTGGTTGGGAATTATGTTTATGTGAACGGAACAGCAAATAGTGCAGGAGCAAATCCATCACCAATGGATGGTTTGCTCGAATTAGGAATCAGAGCAAATGGTTCTGGATTAGATTATCTTGTAGTATTTAATCAATCAGTAAATGGAAGCTTTTCAATCTCTTATTTGCTTAATGCATCGTCAATTAACATACCTGCAGGACTTATTGATGTGAGATTAAGATTCTATCCTACAACATTAGATACAACAGATGATGCCGATTTAGGTGATGAATATTTGCTTAGAAGTTATTTGACTTTTGAAATATATGCAACTCCTCAGATGAGGGGTTCAGATGCTAATGTAGCAGTAACTGCTAAAGATCATAGGGGAATAAGTACTGATTTAGATTTGACAGGTACTTTCAATCATTTCTTTGACAGTGCATTAGTAAATACTAGTGTTGATCCTTTATCAAATCCAATTCCAGTTAATTGGGCAACATTGAGTTCAATGCTTCCTGGAGACTATGTGTTTGAAACTAATTTTGGAGGTTCAGAATTATATGAAGCATCTAGTAGTCAAGAATTTATTAGAATTCAAGGTTATGCTGCATTACAAGTATCATTAAGTTCAAATTGGATACATATTGGAGATGTTGGATATTTAACTGGGCAGTTAATTGATGAAGATAAATCACCACCTGGTCCAATTACTGGTAATGCAACTGAAATAATTCTCCAGATTTTAGAACAAGAACAATTAAAGGATACAATTATTGGAAATGGAACAGTAGATGTAAATACTGGAGAATTCAATATTTCCTTTATGATGCCATCTGGATTATCTGCTGGAGCCTATTTATTTTCAGTAACTCCTTCTGGATTAATTGAACCAGAATATTATATTATGCCTAGAGCAATTAATGTTACTGTGGGATTAGAATCTGAATTTAAATTGGAGGTTGCTGATTCTGAAGGAGATCCAGTAAATGGTGCAAATGTTTTGAATGCACCACTAAGTGGAGATTTAGAATTTGGAGTCTTTGCAATAGATATTGGTAATAATTCTAGAGTTTCAGATAGAACAATACATGCGGTATTTGATTGGAATGGTAGTCAACAGGCATTACCTGATGAAGTAACTCAGACATGGAACATTCCAGATGGTAGAGGCGGTTTTACAACAGAAGCAGGTTCTGCTAATTTTACTTGGACAATACCTGGAGGGACAGCACCTGGAACTTATATTCTAAGAATATATATTGATGATGATGTTTCAGATTTAATCTCAGATATTGATCCTGCAAGATGGATTGGAAACGAAACATTCGTAGATGTTACAATACAAGTTCCTTCAGCAGTTGTTATTGATTGGATACAACCAGAAGTTACAGCTGGAGCATTTTTCTCAGTATCAGGTCATGTAGAGGATGGAGACGATAATACAAGAGTTTTCAATGGTCCAATTTCTCTTAAGGTGTACTTTTTAACAGACGAGGATGAACAGTTGATTACAACATATGTCACTAATGCAACAGGATGGTTTAACATCTCATCTCCAACTGATTCATCATTAGATGGAGTTTCAAGTGGAGATAGAATTGTAGTAGTTGAAGTAATAAATGGATCTAATATTTACTACTTGCCAAGTTCTGATCAAGCATCAATTCACGTAACAGGAGTTAGTGCCTTTGTAGAGTTAAATCATAGTAATCCAATAATAATAAATCGTGGTGAAACATTAGAAGTATTTTCTAAATTAGTTGAAACATCTGCTACATGTTCAGCATGTGCATTTGATACACCAATTGATGTTCGTCAGAAAAATAAACCTGTATATTTCTTGTTTGATGAAACATGGTTGCCAGGACAAGTTACAAATTCAACAGGAGAAGTTGGATTCAGTTATCAAATACCATTTGATCAACCACTTGGTACAGTAGTTCTTACTCTGTATTATAATGGATCTAATGATGTACATCCTACAACTAGAAACCTACCATCTACAATAATTCGTTCAGTAACAATATTAGTTATGGACCCAATTGTTGAAAATCCAATGGCAGGTGGGACCTTTAATTTATCTGGAACAATAGAATCAGATAATGGAACTTCGTTAATGAATAGGAACGGTGTGCCTTTGTTGGCACAGGTTCAAATCACAATGGATGGTCAATCAATTCAGTACGTTGATGGACAAATAAATGCTAATGGAACTTGGTATGCAAATGTATATGTTGAACCTACAACACCTGCAGGAACACATGAAATTAGAGTTGCATATAATCCACAAGTACCGTTCTACATAAATAGTTCAGTATTTGATACAATTGACATTAGAGGATATGCAGTAATTGACTTCCTTGAACCAGGTAATTTACAGAATGCAGATTCTAAAGATAGGGGGACCTCTGTAGATGTTGTAGTTCGCGTCTTTGATAATGCAGGTCAACCAGTACCAAATGCGTTGGTTAATGTAGATTTATTAACAACAAGTGAAACTGGAACTTTGATTACAAACGCATCAGGTTTAGGAGAGGTTACAATTAATATTCCACAAGATGTAAATCCTGGAATTTTTACTTTATTTGCATCTTGGCCTGGAAATGTACAAACAATTGGAAGTACTGGTATTGAGGGAGGTAACTCTTCAGTTAATTTTGTTGTATTGGCACATACAGAATTAACTCTTGATTCAGTAGAAGGTAGTATGATTGTTGGTGAAAATATATGGGTTAATGGAACATTACTTGATGATGTTGGTAATCCCTTATTAGGCGTTGATGGATTAGCTGCTGGTGGATTAGTAAGGCTGTATATCGATAATTTGCCAATTGCTACAAGCATTAGTGATGGAAATACGGGATTATATTCAATAGAATATGAATTGCCAGAATGGATGAGTGCAGGATCTCATAGTATGCGTGTAGAGTTTAGTGGAGGATTTTTGTGGGTAGCCCCATATGCGAATGGAGATTCAGTAAACCCAGAATATTATTGGAATTCTTCATATCCTTCACCTGATCAAGAATTTGATGTATTTGTCCCTACTGAAGTTGTAGTGATTACACCACAAGGAAGTCAAGTAGATCGAGGTTCTGACTTGATTATTAATGGAACATTAGTAGATATCCAAAATAGAGAATTAGGAGGAAGGACTCTGCAAATTTTTGTAGGTGCAAATGATGGAACTCCAGATTATTTTGTGTCAACTAATGAGTATGGAATATTTACAATTTCTTTACGTGTGCCTGATGATCAGCCACTAGGTGAACTTGATATTACGATAAGATTTGATGGTGATGATTTCAATCTAAGTTCAGAATCTATCTCTAAGTGGTATGTATATGCAACAACTTCAGTTTCTATTGATGAATTATCACCTCAAACATTGGGTGATAATATTACAATTACAGGTTTAATTATAGATAATCTTGAAGAATCACTAGATCAACACCAATTAAGAATAACACTTGATGGAGTAGAAATTGGTATAATTAACAGTAGTTCTGATGGTTCATGGACTTTTGATTGGGTTATACCTCCTGGAACAAATTGGGGAGAACATACAATTGGAGTGAGAGCACCTAATCAAGGATATTATCGTGAAAGTTATGCAGAAACATCCTTGTTTGTAGCTCATAGAAGTTCTTTAGAATATAGTTTAGAGCAAGAATCTGTAGTAAGAGGAGAAAGTTGGAATTTGTCTGGAATACTTTACGATGCAGATGATTTATCGAAGATAGGTCTAGGGAATGAAACATTAACTGTTTACTTAGATGGTGTTTTACAGCCACAATCAATTCAAACTGAATCTGATGGTTCGTGGACTTATTATTTGCCAGTTGATATGTCATTGGAACGTGGAAAACATACTATTTTAGTTGAATTTGCTGGAACAATAACTCATGTTGGAAGTTCTCAAGAGGTTGAAGTCACTGCTTGGTCTGAAGTAAATATTCAATTTACAGAACTTTCTTCGGAATATGTGGTTCGGGGCTCAGATGAATTCCCAATAGAGATATATGGGGAAATTTCTGAGATCGGTGGTAATAATTACAAGTTTTCTAATTTATCCTTGTCTCTTTTGACTGAAGATGGAACTTTAATCTCAAGTCAGCTGAATTGGACAGTAATAGGTACACAATTATTCTATATTAGTGCAATAGCACCTACTACTTTATCACCAGGTAATTTAGTTTTAGTAGTTGAATTTTCAGGTTCTGATGAAGAATACTTAGTATCTAATTCAAATAATCTGACAATGTTATTGAAAGTAGATGCCACCTTTGAGATGGACTTGGAAACAATTGTTTTGGGTGAAAGAGAAGATATTTATGGAAATATTACTGTTACTGCTGACGATACAAGTCAACCATTAGAAGGAATTAGTGTTATTTTGACTTTAGGAAATGAAACAGGGAATTTAATAACAAGGACCTTAATTACTAACGAGTTTGGTGTAGCAGAAATAAACTTAGAAAACACACCACCTTATTCAGATACTACATCTTTTGGAACAGTTGAATTAGAGTTAACATCAGATGATTCTAGGATTTCAAATAAATCTTTAGTGACATTACAAGCAAAGGTTCCAAATTCCTTAATTTATCAATCAGTTGAAGTAGAAAGCGGCCCATCAGGTTTTGTTTGGGCTTCATTAGTATCTCTAGTAGTATTAGCAGGAGTTGGTATAATGTGGTATAGAAAGAGAAAACAAGATGTGTTGGATGAGATTGCTAGTATCTTTAGTTATACTGCAGAATTACTTGCTCATGGAGATGAAATAAGAGAATCAGTATTCCATTGTTATGAGGACCTTTGTAGAGTATTAACAAAACATGGTTATCTAAGAAGAGACTTTGAAACAGTAAGGGAATTTGAGATGGCTTTGAGAAGTGCACTTCCTATTCGTGAGAACTTCTTAATTGAATTAGATAATGTATTCGAAGAAGCAAGATACTCAAGACATGAGATGAACACACAAGATGCACTGAGGGCACAATCAGCTTTAGAAGGTGTACAAAGTGAATTGGTAAGAATGAATGTAGGTAAAGGCGGTAGGGAAGATCCCTCTCCTGAGATAGAAGCCTAGAATGTAATATTCAATTGTTCAGCATTCCAATTTGCTACAGGTTCATTTGCAACCTTAGGTAATAGGAATGTACGTTGTATTACTTCATCATCTGTTTTTGAATGATTAATTGAAAGTTTAATGGCCCAATTTGATTCAATATTTGTATACTCTATGTTGATTTGATTTTGGTTAATTCCTTTGAATGGAAGTGAAAGTGAATTACTGCTCACAAAACCATTAAACTCATTTACAAATGATTCGAGAGAGATTATTTTTTGACTTTGATTCGTATGTTCTGGTATTTTTCCTGAAATTTCAGAAATATGGTTTTGATTGGCAATAGCTTCTGTAAGGTGTTGTGCTTGTTCAAAAAAAGCAACATGTAAATCTTCAGGAGATGTAGATAGACTATTGATGTTAGGCTTCAAATCTTTAGTTTCTTCAGATTTCTGAGAACTAATGTCTAGTGGCTTCCATTCAGTCCCCATACTTTATCCTCCAGATGGTGTCATTTCAACTTCTCGATTGTTTTTTAGAAAAGAACCTTGCAAGATACCTTCTAGTCATTTGACTATCACTACATGTTAATGGACTAAAATTTGAGGGATGACACCCCCGATATGTATGGTCAAGATGTCTACTATCTAATAATACGATAAATGCTCTATCATCACTAGACCTTATTGGCCTCCCCATTGCTTGTATTACTGAATTTACAGCGGGTTGGATTGAACCATATAACCATCCTTTATTTCTTCCAAATTTTGTTTCTAAAAATTCTCTTAATGCATCTGAAAAAACACTTGGGGGTGCAACAGGTATGCCAATACATATTACGGCTTCAAGAATATTATTTTTGTAATCTATTCCTTCTGATAGTTTGCCACCAAAAACTCCTGCAAGAATTACTTTTTGCCCACTTTTCTTATATTTCTCTAAGTCGGGTATGATTTGATCTACTTCTGATTTCTTCCATTCTGAAGTTTCTTTAATCACAATTCTATTTGGCCAGCCCTCAGTGTCAATAAATTCGTCTAATTGCCTATAGCTTGGTGCAAAAACAGCTATGTGTCCTGGAGTTTCCTTTGCTACAGCATAAATATGTTCACAGATTTTACGTGTGTTTTCTGGCCCTCTTTGTTTAAATCTAGTTGTTACGTCAGTAGCAATTGAAATTGGTTTGTTGTGGCTTTCAAATGGTGATGTGTATTCCTTGCAAGTTACTTCTCTAAGAGATGATAGTCCTAATATGTCTGAATACATTTTTGGAGGATAGAGTGTGCCTGACATTAGTATTGATCCTGCAGATTTTGAGAATATTGGTTTTGAAATTTCACTTGGGTCTAAAAGATGTGATGATAATCTTCCACTATGTTCATTATTGAATACAAGAACTAATCCTTTTTTATTTTGAAATCTAATTATTGTTTCAAATAATGCTGAAATTCTCCAACAGTTTAGTTCTTTTTCATTTGAATCCTCTTTTTCTACTGTGACATTTTTTAGCATACTAGATAATCTTGAAAGTGCTGTTTCAGGGGAATCATCCCATTCATTTGAAATCAAGCAATCTAGTGTAATTTTTAGAAATTCAGATGTATTTATTCTTATTTCATTTTTGCCAGGATCTACTTTACTTCTCCATTCATTAAATTTATTATTCATGACCTTTTCAAATTTTTTAAATGTATTTATGCCCCATTTCCAAGAATCATGAGCATTTTCACCACCCATTTCATCAATAAACTCTTCAAGTTCAAATCTTGCGAATTGAAGAATTCTTGTAGTCAATCTTCTTTCAAGACCTGTTCTTATTCTACTAGGGAGGTTATGTGCCTCATCAACGATTATTATTGAGTCTTCAAGATTAGCACCTAATGCTGGAAGTGAACTTTCCCTTACTGCATCTATGAATAGGTGATTGTAGTCACAAACTATGATGTCTGCACTTTTTGCAGCATTTCGTAAAACTTTCCATGGGCAAAGAACTCTATTTCTCGCCTTTTTTATAACTTCATCAACATGTAAGGGATGTTCAAGGATTATTTCTGTTAAATCATCATATCCCATTTTTTTAAGATTACCAGGTAATCCAGATTCACAATTACATTTCCCTGTAAATGAATCTAATTCCAAGCACATTGAATGTCTGCCAATGAGGTCAACACAACTGATGTTTTGAAAATCTAGAGAATTATTTATTGTCCTAAGTGTTTCAATTACAATTTTATGTTGTGATTGCCTGCCAGTCAAGAAGAAAATTTTTTTGTTAGGTGAATTTGAAATTATTTCTAATGAAGCGGCTAATGCTGCTGCAGTTTTCCCAATTCCAGTCGGTGCTGCTGCTAGATGGTGGCCTCCATTTTTTAATGCATTAATAGAATCTCTAAGCATTTCTTTTTGCCCATCTCTAAGTTTTTGATGGGCAAAGAATGCAGTTAGTTCTACGCTATTATCTTCTACCACAAATGAACGGCAATGTCGATTGACCAAAAGGTTTCTTAATATTAGGTCAAAAATATTGTTCTTTTACTAGCATGCTGGTGGTGGACCACCGCTAGGTCCACCTCCGCTGGGGGGAGCGGAGGTGGTTGCCGGGGTTGAATCTGAATTTTCTCTTGCGTTTTTTGAACGGGTTAGCAGCCAAGAGAAATTAATACCGCTAGGGCGAGAAGAAGGAGGGGCTTCATGCCCCCCCGACTCTCTTTCGTGCATCCCATCTCCCATTTGGCTTCCTCCTGTTCAAATTTTGTATGAACGGTGTTTACTGATGTCATCAACAGCATCTTGTGCTCTCTCTTCCAGTTTTGCCGTAAGATCATCTATCTGTTCTACAGATTTATTTAGATAATCGTGGAGTGCTATTTTTATTATTGAATTAGGGTCATTACCTGTGATTTGATAAAGTAATCTAAGTTGCTTTCTTACTCCTGCACCTAATACAAGACTAACTCTTTCTTGACCTGGTAATTCTGGAGAATCTGTAAGATATGAACCTAAAGCTTTACGAAGTAAATCGCTTCTATTTCTAATTCCTTCAAGTCCAATTCTTTGATCTATTGATGCTAATTCATCATCAGATAATCTTAGGCTGATTAGGTTGCTATTGCCGCTCATATCGTACTCCTCTAATCTGTGGAGTATAGAGGCAGTATATATACTTTGTATTACGTTACGTATTACTTTTGAAATACAAAATAGATAAAAACACGTTTTTTTTAATAATTTATTAAATAATTAACAATAATATGCTTTTTTGTAATACGAGTAATATTTGTGTAAATGTAATGTTCAAATGTATTGGATATTTATTATTAGTATTGAAAATCACATTTTTCATTAATTCCTATCGCGTGAATAATAAGTATGGTCAGTGACGCATATCTATGGTGTTTAATCCAAAGCGTTCAAGATATCTGTATTACATAACTGTAGAAACTGCACTAGATGATGGTATTATTACTGGTGATGAATCTCAAATATTATCTATACTTGCAAAATCATTAGATATTGATGAAATCACTCAAAATGAAATCTTAGGAATCTTGAGAGAGGGCAAAGATTCTCCCGAATTTGATTACGAGGTAGTCGAGGAACCAGGAATTGGTGAAGCATCAGCATATCAATCAGCATTAATTGGAGCACTAGATGATGATGTAATAACAGATGATGAATGGGCATTATTAGATATCTTAAGAGAATTAATGTCTATTCAACCAAATCAACATTCAATGATTGAAGAGTCAGTAAGATCAAGGTTGATGGGTTTAGGGGAAAGTGAAAATTTACTTGAAAAATTAGATAGATTTTTATCACGTGGCATTTAATCGAAATAATGGGTTTTTGTGTGACAAACATTACAAGCATAATTTGGCTGGAGTCCTTTAACGAGATGCTAATATGATTGAAAAAATCTATGAAGAAATGATAGCAAGAGACCCAGATCAACCAGAATTTCATCAAGCAGTAAGAGAAGTGCTTGATTCATTAAAACCAGTTTTGGAAAGGCATCCAGAATATGTTGATGCTAATATCTTAAGTAGAGTTATTGAAGCTGAGAGAATAATTCAATTTAGAGTTCCATGGACAGATGATGATGGAAATGTGCATGTTAATAGAGGATTCAGAATTCAAATGAATAGTGCTATTGGACCTTACAAAGGAGGTTTAAGATTCCATCCAAGTGTAAACTTGTCAATTTTAAAATTCCTTGCATTTGAACAGGTTTTCAAAAATAGTTTGACAACCCTTCCAATGGGAGGAGGTAAAGGAGGGTCAGATTTTGATCCTAAAGGTAAATCAGATGCAGAAGTAATGCGTTTTTGCCAATCATTCATGCTTGAATTAAATCGGCATATTGGTGCTGATACAGATGTTCCAGCAGGAGATATTGGTGTTGGAGGAAGAGAAATAGGTTATCTTTATGGAATGTACCGTAAAATAAGAAATGAATTTACAGGTGTATTGACAGGAAAAGGAATGTCTTATGGCGGCTCTTTGATTAGGCCAGAAGCTACAGGATATGGTCAAGTATATTTTGCTAGAGAGATGCTAAAAACAAGAGAAGAATCACTTGAGGGTAAAATTTGTTTGGTTTCAGGTTCAGGTAATGTTGCGCAATTTGCCACTGAAAAAGCAATCCAACTTGGGGCTAAAGTAGTTACAATGTCAGATTCAGGAGGATTTATTCATGATCCTGCAGGTATTGATGCAGAAAAATTAGCATGGGTAATGGATCTTAAGAATGTAAGAAGAGGTAGAATTAGTGAATATGCACAACATTTTGACGGGGCGACTTATACTCCAGTAGATCATGGTTTAGATTATAATCCACTATGGGCGGTTGACGCAGATGTTGCATTGCCAGCAGCAACACAAAATGAAATAAATGGAGAAGACGCTAAGAATTTACTAGCAAATAATGTGTATGTTGTTTCTGAAGGAAGTAATATGCCTTCTACTCCAGAAGCAATAGATCATTTTATTGAAGCAGGAATCTTATATGCTCCAGGAAAAGCAAGTAATGCAGGAGGAGTTGCAACTTCAGGATTGGAAATGTCTCAAAATTCAACTAGAATGAATTGGTCAAGGGAAGAAGTCGATGCAAAATTAGATTCAATCATGGTTAGTATTCATGAAACATGTGCAAGAACAGCAGAGGAATACGGTTTTCCTGGTAATTATATGATGGGTGCTAATATTGCAGGATTCCTAAAAGTAGCAGATGCAATGTTAAATCAAGGTATAATTTAGAGTATCTAAGAGTTAGAAGTTATGAAAACCAAGGGTGTTTTCCAAAGTGATTTCTTGGTACACTTTCTCCAGTCTTTGAATAATGCTTGAATCCAGATAATACTGATTTTAGGTAGTTTCTTAAACGAGGTTTAACCCACAAAATGTGTGGGATATAAGCCAATATTTTGGGGAGTTTTGCCAGTATGAAAGGATAAACTGCGATTGTTAATTTTGAACCATCAACTTGCTTCTCAATTTCCCAAATTACGAAAGACTGAGCTCCATTTTCCTTGCCGATTAGCAAAGTGTAACCTTTCCCTTCTTCCCAAGTCTGAAAATTTCTGATATATTTTCTTCCGTTAAGATATACCAATTTGTCACTATGATTTTCTTCATCCCAAGAAATAATTTCATTAGTCTTGCAAAATGGATGAGATGAATTTAGATTTCCAGGTTCACTGATTAATTCCCACATTTTTTCGATACTTAATTGATAATCCATCGAATAAGAAACACTGTATCTTTTTTTATAATTACTAATTTCCAAGTAAAACAACTCCGTTTAACTCAGATTGCTGTAGGAGCAACGTGATCTCCAGATTTGTCTTCAGAGGAATTAATTCTATTCCATACACTACTCATTAGATAATCATGACATTTTTTGCAGTACCTAAATTGTCTATATGCTTCTCTAAATGAATATGCTTTTTTTCCTGTAGCTACAAGATAACCCTCAGGAGATAGCCTACTAACAACTTCACCATTATCATCGCATCCAATAACATCGCAACAAGGTTCTCCGGACACACTACGATGAAAACGGGGTACGATAAGAAACCTTGTATCTATTCCTCATCATCTTCTGCTTTAATGACAATTAATGGGATATTTGCATCTACAGAAACTCCTGGAGAACAATTTATTTCGCTTACAATTCCAGAAATTGGTGCATTAATTTCATTTTGCATTTTCATTGCTTCAAGTATCATACATACCTGTCCTTCTTCAACCTTTGAACCTAATTCTACTTCTATAGTGACAACTTTGCCAGGAATTGATGAAGATATCGTACCACTTTTTTTACCACTTTTAGCAGATCTTTTCCTTGGAGCATTACTTACTTGCCCTTCTGGTAATTTAATTTTATACAAATTTCCATTTACAGTTACATTATAATAATCAGATTCAGATTCTATATGTACATTAAATAATTCTCCGTCTACTTCGATTTCATATTCGTCGCTAATGAAATCACCTCCAAGTTGTTCGAGAATTTTTCGTTTCTCTAACGCCTCTTAATCCCATGACTTTTCTTCTATGTTCAAAAGCCCATTCATTTTTGTTTTGTCTTCCTTGATAGAATTTGTTATCATCTTTTTTGATATGTAATAATAATGCAGTGATTGCAGCAACTTTTTCCTTTTTTATCATAATAACAACTCATAAGGGTATATTTCCATGCTTTCTTTCAGGTCTATTCTCTTGTTTATCCATAAGCATGTTTAGTGCAAGGCACAATTTTTTCCTTGTTTCATTAGGATTGATTACATCATCAATATATCCTAAAGCAGCAGCACGATATGGATTTGCAAATGTATCTCTATAATCATCAACCAATCTTGCTCTTTCTTCTTCTGAATTTCTTGCTGAATTAATACGTTTTTTGTGAATTATTTGAACCGCACCGTCTGCACCCATTACTGCAAGCTCAGCACTAGGCCATGCAATATTGTAATCTCCTCTGATATGCTTTGAACACATCACATCATATGCTCCTCCGTATGCTTTTCTTAGAATTACTGTGAGTTTAGGTACTGTAGCCTCTGAAAATGCAAATAATAATTTTGCACCATGTCTGATAATTCCACCCCATTCTTGAGATGCTCCAGGGAGGAACCCTGGTACATCTTCTAAAGTAAGTAGTGGTACATTAAAAGCATCACAAAACCTTACGAATCTCGCTGCTTTGTTTGATGCATCAATATCTAAACAACCTGCTAAAAACATTGGTTGATTTGCTATAACCCCTACTAAGTTCCCATTTAAATGAGAGTAACCAATTACTATGTTCGGTGCCCATTCTGATTGGACTTCTAGGAATGCACCATCATCTACTATTGATGAAATGACATCTTTAACATCATATGGTTGACTTGGATCAGAGGGTACAATATTGATTAAATCATCACAAAGCCGGTTAGGGTCATCTTTTGATTTTTTGGATGGAGGTTTCTGAAGATTATTTGCAGGTAATATTGAAATTAATTCTCTGGCAATGTTTATTGCATCTTCATCATTCTCAGCAATGAAATGAGAAACTCCAGATTTACTACTGTGTGTTGATGCACCACCAAGATCTTCAAAACTAACAATTTCATTTGTTACTGTTTTGATAACTTCAGGCCCAGTAATGAACATGTGTGAGGATTTGTCAACCATTACTACAAAGTCAGTAATTGCAGGAGAATATACAGCACCTCCTGCACACGGACCCATGATTAAACTAATTTGGGGGATGACTCCACTTGCTCTCACATTCCTAAAGAAAATTTCAGCATAACTTCCAAGACTTGCCACTCCTTCTTGTATTCTAGCTCCTCCACTATCATTTAATCCAATTACAGGAACTCCTGTTTTTAGTGCCATGTCTAATACTTTACAAATTTTCAATCCATGCATTTCTCCAAGAGATCCACCATAAACAGTAAAATCTTGTGCAAAACAGTAAATTGGTTTCCCTCCAATTTTACCATGGCCAGTAACAACCCCATCTCCAGGAATAATATTTTTATCCATGTCAAAATCTCTACATCGATGTTCTACTAATGAATCAATTTCATGGAATGTGCCTTCATCTACTAATAATTCCAGTCTTTCTCTAGCAGTTAATTTCCCTCTTTTATGCTGTGCTTCAACTCTAGCAGCTCCTCCACCAGCCTCAGCTCTTGCTTTGCGAGCACGCAAATCGGATAGTTTCTCATCGTTAGGTGGCATGCTTTCATACCCCACAGTCAGCATACGCCTCATATTGATTTTGTATGATAGTTATAAATTAATGCAAATAGGGGATATTCAAAGAAACTATTTGAAAGACCTTTACTTAGGCACAACATGGATGACCGCCTTCGCATAATAATCGCTAAGCCTGGATTGGATGGGCATGATAGAGGTGCAAAGGTTGTAGCGAGAGCATTAAGGGACGCAGGCCATGAAGTAATTTATACAGGACTTAGAAGGACTCCTGAAGAGATTGTAAGGACTGTAATTGATGAAGATGCAGATTTTCTTGGTTTATCTTCATTATCAGGGGCCCATAATTATTTGATTCCGAAAATTATTGAATTATTAATTGAGTCAGATTGTGGCGATGTTATCGTTTTTGCTGGAGGTATTATCCCAGAAAAAGACAGGTCTGATTTATTTTCTAAGGGTGTTAGGGCTATTTTTGGCCCAGGAACTTCAAGTGTTCAAATGTCTGAGTTTGTTGAAACAGCATCAAAAAGAAAAGTAGAATCCTTACCAGTTGGTTGTGGTGAAGAAACAGATTGGCAATGGAATTAGTGATGTGTTAATATGGATATTAACAAATTAAAGCAAGGAGATAGAAGGGCATTATCAAAAACAATAAGTTTAATTGAAAATGGCGAATTTAACAGCGCAGATTTAAGAAAAATATTCCCAGAAATAATTTCAGGAGATGTTTGGGCTATTACAGGTTCACCAGGAGTTGGGAAAAGTTGTATCTGTGAATACTTAATTGAAAATTGGTTAAATTCAAATTTCAAAGTTGCAGTTTTAGCTGTAGATCCTTCATCTCCTTTGAGTGGGGGTGCATTATTGGGTGATAGAATTAGAATAAATAATTCAGATAATTCAGATAATTTATATTTTCGTTCATTAGCAACAAGAGGCCAATCAGGAGCGATTCCAAGTAATATTCTTGATATCGTAAATTTACTTTCTGCTTTGAAATATGAAAAAATCCTTATTGAAACAGTTGGAGCGGGCCAAGCAGAAGTTAGGGTTGCAGCAGTTTCACAATATTTGTTACTAGTAGAGGCACCAGATTCTGGAGATATGCTTCAGGCTGAAAAGGCAGGATTAATGGAATTAGCAGATATTATTTTAGTTAATAAATCTGATTTGGAAAGAGCAAATGAAAAACAAGAGCAATTAGAATTAGCATTAAAATTATCAGATCACGAAACCCCCCCTATTTTGATGGTTTCTGCCAAAGAAAAAAATGGTTTTGAAGAATTATTTTTAGAAATGAATAAAGTTTCTAATAATAAGAAACCTAGTATGATTAAAAGTAAAATCTCATTATCTTATGCATGGGAATCTTTGCTTTGGAAACATACAGATATTGATTTAATTATTGGAAAATTAGAAACAAATGAGATTACACTTGATGATGCTATAAATCTCTTAAAGGAGGGATTGTAACTTGTTTGATTTAGAAGGTAGAGCGCATTTAGAAAACACACTTGGAGGTAGAAATGGTCATTTTTTTAGGAGAATTGTACATCTTTCAATGATGATATTTCCAATCTTGTATTATTGGCACGGTGAACAGATTAGTGAAACACTCTCAAAAGTAATTAATTTAGAATTTTCTAGGGAGGATTTAGTAACATTTATTCTAGCATTAATTATTATTATAGAATTAATAAGGTTATTTTTTGGGATAACAATCTTTGGTCAAAGAACATATGAGGCAAAACAATTTTCTGCGCTAGCATGGGGAGGTATTTCCATTTGTTTATGTTTCTTATTTGCACCCCTTGGAGGCTATAATGGATCATATATTGGTTTACCAATAATTTTTACAATTTCAATTGTGGATCCATTGTTAGGAGAAACACGTAAATTTATGAAATCTACAAAATTAATTATTTTTCTAGCATTAGTAGTTTCAATGACTATTTGGATACTTTCTTCGGTTTTTCTTGAAACACCACTTTGGCTTACTTTGATTATGCCTCCTTTAGCTATTGCTGCTGAATGGCCTTCTTTGAAATATATTGACGATAATGCAACAATGATATTAGTTCCTCTAGCTGCTTCATTAGTGTTAATGTGATTAATTATTTTAAGAATGTTGAGTTATATTTACATAACGTCTTCTCTACGTTTACAATATGTCCGACAATAATGCCGATGAAAATCCTAGTGAGCCAACACAGGGATTGTATTTATTCTCGTTTATTTTTGCTTTCGCGGTAATGTGCTATATCATGGTAACAAAAGGAAATTTCCTTGCTTAGATTCATTTTTGTGGAGATTTTTATGTGTAGCATAGGTGTAATGCTCGGCTCACCTGAAGTAGATGTATTGAATAAAATGAATAAAATTCAATCTCATAGAGGACCGGATGGATCAAATGTATGGTATGATGATAAATGTGGTTTTGCACATAATAGATTAGCTATTGTCGACATTCAAGGTTCAAATCAGCCAATTGTCTCTGATGAAGGAGTTGTATTAATCCACAATGGTGAAATTTACAATCATGATAAAATCAAACAAAATCTATTATATTCCTGTAAAACTAAAGGAGATAGTGAATCAATAATTGCACTTCATAATAAATACTCCAAAAAAACTTCTTTTGAAATTATTAAAGAAACATCACTTAAATCAGGAATATTAGTTTCTAATGGATTTGATGCAAAGGATAACCCCGCAACAAGACATATTGAATGGGTTAAGAAGTTAGATGGAATTTGGGGGTTTGCACTATGGGATTCAAAATGTAATGAATTAATAATTTGTAGAGACCCTATGGGAGTTAAACCATTAATGAGGACAATCGTTGGGAATTCATTATTAGTTGCTAGTGAATTAAAAGCCTTTTCAGCACATCCAGAATTCATTTCAAAATTTGATTTCAACGCATTAAATCTTAGGCTTGCTTACGAATATCCATTAGATAGAACAACATTGATTGAGAATGTTTACCAAGTAGGTGCAGGTGTTATAGAAACATGGAGTCTTGATAATCTTAATCGTCCTGTTTTGACAGGTATTTGTAAATATTCTAATGTAAAGAATAAACAAAATAAAAGTTGGAATCAAGAAAACAATATTCAAAAATTACTTGATAGTTTCAAATCTAGTTTAGTTGATCGTTTGATGTCTGACGTCCCAGTAGGAATTGTTCTTTCAGGGGGATTGGATTCAAGTTTAGTGGCTGCATTAGCACATGAAGCAGCAGGAAAAGCAGGAAAAACAGTTCCTGAATGTTGGACAGTTGCAGATTCTGAAGATAATCCTGATTGGATTGCAGCAGAGTTAGTTGCAAATCAATTTGATCTTAAGCATCATCAACATATTCTTGAGGATAATTCATTTGAACGGATATTGCCAAAATTAGTTTGGCATGGAGAAGATTTAGATGTTACAGTACTCTTTTTCCAACCCTTATTTGAAAAAATGTCTAAACACGTGAAAGTTGGGTTATGTGGTCAAGGTGCAGATGAATTACATGCTGGCTATCCAAGATATCGTAATTTAGTTCAGCATAGAGAAACCTTAAATCAAAGATTAAAAAATATTAGGTTCCAATTAAATAAGGAAAAAATAGGCTTACATTCATCTTGGGATGATGATAATTTAAATCCAGATGAAATATTTAAATCTCTTAATTCTACTTTAGATTTTGAAATGCAAAGAGGGCAATTGACAAATTTCCAATTAAGACTTGTAGATCGTCATTCAATGGCTCATGGTTTGGAAGTCAGAGTCCCATTCTTAGGTAAAACACATTGGAATGAATCAAGGCAGATACCTTTTGATTGGAGACTTTCATCTAATGCAAAACATGGAGATGAAAAATTAGCTCTAAGGCATGCAGCAAAATTAACAGGATTACCAACTTCAATTACAGAAAGAGCTAAATTACCAGCAGGCAAGGCAACATCTCCTTCTTTATTTGATAAATTTATTTCTGAATATGAATCTTATTTGGATCCATTAAAAGAGAGATATTTTGAGCAGAGTAAGTTATTAACTAAGCAGCCAGAGTTATTGTTGGGCTTAGGTTTATTTGAATCATTAATTATTGGGCAAAATGAATTTAGTGCAAATAAAACAGTTGATGAGATATTAAGTAATTTAATTTGAGGGTTTGTAATGTTAGATAATATATTTCAAAATTTAGAAAATCTTAATGAGTTTGAAAATTGGTTTTTGAAAAAAACTGAAAATATTGAGATGCCCATATATGCTAGTGTAGATGTGCGATATTCTGGTTGGAAGGTATCAGTTGTTGATGCTAATTCATTTCCAGCAGGATTTAACAATATTTCAAAAGATTTGATTCCTAATTTGTCAAAATCGCTTAATGAATATTTTAGATGTATAAATTTAGATATTAAACATATTCATATATTGCCAGAATCTCATACTAGAAACACTGCTTATGTAGAAAATATTTCAAGAATCAAAGAGATTGTTGAAAAAGCAGGTTATAATGTGACAGTAGGCTCTACTGAATTAAATCGATATAAATTATTAGAAGGATTAACAGAAGATGTAGAATTAAGTGCAGTTGAAGTTAATGATGAGGATAATATTGAAATTAACGGATCAATTCCTGATTTGGTGTTGTTAAATAATGATTTAACAGGTGGAAAAATGCCAGGTCTTTCTGGCACTGTTCTTCCAAGAAAAGAGATGGGTTGGTACAATAGAAGAAAATCTGATCATTATAGGATTTTAGAAACCTTAGTTAATGAAGTTTCTGAAATATTAAAAATTGACCCTTGGTTATTAATGCCTATGTGGTTTGTAAGTGAAGATAAATGCTTAGAATTAGATGCTTGTATAAACAAATTATCTAATGATATAGACAATATGATTGGAAAAATTAAATTGAAATATAAAAAATATGGAATAGATTCTGAGCCTGTTGTATTTATTAAAAATGATAGAGGTACATATGGTTTAGGAATTATTTCAATAAAATCTGGAAAAGAGATTAGGAATTTATCTAATCGTATGATAAAAAGGCTAACTTATGGAAAAGGAGGTGCTTCAGCTGAAAATTTCCTTATTCAAGAAGGAATCCCGACAAATCTCAATAGTGATTCTTCAGTAATTGAGCCAGTTGGTTATACTATTGGCGGAATGGAATCAAATTGGTTTTTCAGAGCAAATCCCAAAAAGAATAAATTTGAAAATTTAAATAGCCCATCATCTATTTTTTTACAAGAAAGTCAACTAAGTGATGGAATTATTAATTCAGAAAGAAAATATTGGTTAAATTTAGTTTCAAAATTATCATATCTTGCAATGGGGTTAGAAAGTATTCAAAAGTAATATTTTTTTTAATTCAAAGGGAAATAGTATTCAAGTCTCCTACTTTAACAAATAATAATGAAGCAAACAATTTCGATATTAATGATTTTTCTATTTGCTACTTTAATTGCACCAACTGTTAGTTCTTCAGTTCCTCTTGAGATTACAGAATTTAATGATATGGTTTTGGAATATAATGAACTTATTTCAACTAATAATTCTCCAGTATATACGGTTAATCATTTTTCAAATTTTGATGCAATTAATGATAATGCAGACGGCGTTCATCCAAACAGAAATGGAGATCTGAAAATGGCAGCTGCATGGACAAATTCTTTACTCTCAACAAATTTAAATTTAAGTAAAAATTATTCAATTATGCCTTTAGGTGATTCGATAACACATTTAAATTATCGATATGATTTATGGTTAAATCTAAAAGAAGCGAATATTATATTTGATTTTGTTGGAAATGAAAATCATTTGCCATGGGGTGCAGATGAATCTAATCTTGAATTTGATTCTGATCATGAAGGGCATGGTGGTTGGAGATCTGATCAGATATCATATAATATTGAATCTTGGGTTAAGTTAAATACTCCAGATATAGTATTATTTCATATTGGTACAAATGATCTTGCTCAAGGATATTCGCCCTCTCATGTAATTGAACACATAGGAAAAACAATTGAAATACTTAGATTATATAACCCTGATATAATTATTTTTGTTGCACAAATAATACCCTATGATCTTGAAGTAAATGTAAGTCCGGCAGATTCTTTATTTGGGGGATTGGAAATAACGTTTTTAGTTCTAGGGTTACTAATGATTGGGGAAGTGATTAGGAAGAATTATTTTAAGGCTAATTAATTATCTTCTTCAGGTTCTTTATTTTCATCAGATTCTTCCATTCCAACAATTTCATAGTTTGATGGAAATAATGCAATAACTATCCCAGAAACCAAACATATAGTAGCCCAAATCCAATTTGCTTTAGTAAATAATTCTAGTGAAATAGCAACTAGGATTAAACCACCAAGATTAGAGGTCCAAACTAAACTTTTGAATGTAGAAAGACTAACCCCTTTAGTTTCCTTGTTTCTAACAGGGCCAAATTCTCCACCAAATCTCTGAGCATCCGTTTTGGCCATATATTCACCTTTCAATCATTGAAATTGCATCTGTTGGGCAAACCAATACGCATAATCTGCATCCTGTACAATCATCTCGAATTATTCTTGCCTTCCTATTGGATGGTACTTCAATAAGAGGGCTTTTAATTGCTTTATGAAACATTTCAATTGCATCATCATCACATACAGTTGGGCATTGATCACATCCAATACATGCATCTTCGTGAACATATGCTACCATATTTTCTCCAGATTTTATTTCTTGTAATTTTTTACCTTTTGCCTTATCCATAATCATACTAACTCGAGACCTTTCTTGCTCCATTCTTATTTGCAACTCCTCTCGAGTAGTCATATTATCTTCCTCTTACTCAAATATTTATTATTAAGCCTCAATCTTTGTTGCATTTTTTTCCAATAATATTTTTTCATTATTTTTCTTTTCATTAACTTGATTTGCTAAGAATGTAACCACATCTAGAATTTCAAAATTATGTGTTGGGTCGCCTTCAAATTTAAGGCATTCAAAGTGGCTAACACATTTTGGACATGATGTTAGCATAACGTCTGCTCCTGTTGCTTTTACTTCTTCAAAGCGTTCTAAACGGATTGAACGACTATTTTCATTACAAGACATCATACTTGAAACACCACAGCAGAGACCATCTTCTCCATGGTGTTCCATTTCTACAAGTTCAACTCCTTCAACATCTTTGATTAAATTTCTTGGTTCTTCATATAAGCCCACTTGCCTTCCAAGTCTGCAAGGATCATGGTATGTTACAGTGGTTTCTTGTTCAGTTTTCAGATTCATATCAAATCCATTTTCTATTAAGAATTCTGTTGTATGCATTACTTTTATATTTTCTAATTCATAATCTTTAGCAAATGTTCTAAAACATTCTGCACAACTACTTACTAACGTATCAATACCACTTTCTTTCAATTTCTTTTCATTATATGATTTTAATTTTTCAAACACTTCGGTCATTCCTTGCCATTTTTGGTCATGGCCACAGCATTTTAGGAAGTCTCTACCAAGATAAGTGACTTCCTCACCCATCTCTTCGAATAGAGTAAATGCAGAAGCTGTACTTGCACCTAAATTCATTGAACCTTCATTAACATGGCTAAATACCATTTCTTGATCTATGAAATCAACACAACCTGGATAATATCCAATGTTTGAATCAATTGGGTATTCTTCAACAGGAATGAATGCTTCATCAGCACCTTCTTCAATTTCTGCATTTAGAACAGCCCTTAGGATTGTATGTGGTATTTCAGCCTCTGGTGCAGTACCTACGGTTAATGATCTTCTTATGTCTACATATGAGTCATAATCAACTAATTGTGGGCACACATTAGTACAAGCAGAACATGTAAGACATGTATACATTGGAACTCCATCATCTTCATTATTCCAAGTATTGTAAATGATGTTTAATTTGTCTCCTGCATTAAAGAGTCTTACAGGACATGCATCATCACAAAGGTCACAACCGTAGCACTTGTTCATTTCATATTCATATCCTCTAGCCATTCCCCTAAGTACAATAAATGCAAGAGCACCTAAAGTAAGACAAGGTATGAATAATGAATAAATTAATTTTGCATCAAGACTTTTTGGATTTTTCTTAAATCCTGGATTGATTAACATCTCATATGATGATTCATCATCTTCTGATGAAAGATTTACAGATTGACCATCCATTGAATGACCGTCAGAATAGATTAATAGAGGTTGGAATGCAGAAATAGATGCAGTATAATTAGTGTATACTTGAGTGCCTGCTTCAATACCCTCTGGGTCAACATGTAATTCCCATGTATATTCTCCAGGTGTTACGTACTCTTCAATATCTAATGAACAATCAGAACTTAATACTTCTTCTGAATTTTTGTAAAGAATAAATGTTGATGTAACTGTGCCAACGTTTCTTATGCTTGTTTTAGCACTACAGCTCATTTTTATTGGGACGCTATCAAGTCCCATGTTGGTTATTGTAAGAGTTCCTTCTGTTTGGTTTTCAGAATTACTGAAACTTTCAAGAATTGAACCTTCTGTAGTAATTTTATTGATATTTAAATCAGAGTTGTGATGGTTATTTACATCGGCAAAATCAATGATGTATTCGTTTGTTGGTTGATATAATGCAGCGTTGTATTGAGAACTCATTTTAGCACTTATGATGGTTCCTTCTTCAGCCCAATCTGTAGTATATTCAATTACATAGTCAAGAGGTTGATCATACATTTTTTCCAGAGTTTCAATATCATCCATTGCTCCAAGTCCTCCTGCTTCCCAAAAACCTCTCTCATAGTAATCAAATGTTGAAACACTTACTAAGAGTGCAATTACAAAACCACCTACAATCAAGTTCTTACCTACATTAGGTGTTGTTCTTGCACCAATACTACTTACTAAAAATGCCCTTGCCGCAAAATAAATCAAAATCCATATCAAAATACCTGTAAGAACCCAAGGAATTGTATTGAATATTTCTGCAACCCATGGTTCTCTAACTCCACAAATTAATTCTCCGTGATCAACGTGACATGAGTCAGTTCTATTTTTCCCATATAAATCTAGGAAGATATTAATCGAAAACACACTGATAAACCATACGTGTGCAAGATATACAACTCCTGCAGTAGCAAACCAAGGATCTTCAACACCTCTTTTTGCTGTACCTCCAAGGATTGGAGGTAATGCAAGGATACCAACTGGTAATCCTGTAAGCATAATTCCCCAAGCACCAGCATTTAGTGGATATACAGGTTGATTGAAAAATGATCCAATCGGGCCCATGGGAATGTCAATTTGAGGTAAATATTCACCCCACCTTAGGTATCCATAACTGAATAATACATACCAATCTGGGAAAACAAAACCAGCTTGTGCAATAGGATCAGCTGCAGAATGCAATGGAGGTGGAATTAAATAACCATAAAATGTTAATGTAGCCATGATTGATAAAAATATAATAGTGTCTCTTAACACTTCGTGAGGCCATAATAAATGCCCCATAAATGTCCTTTTTCTAATTTCAGAATCATCAGAATCTAGTAATTTTTCTTTTTCATTCATGTAGGTTTCTGCAACTCTACCTAAATTCCCTAATAATCCCATAATATCTCCTCACTCAATGTGGCTCCGCAATTCCTTGTACCCATACAATGAATAAATGTACGATAATCAATGTTGTAACTACAACTGGTAATATGAATACGTGAATGAAATACATTCTTGTTACTGTTGCACCAGATAATGAAGTCCCTCCAAACATCAATGTTGCAACTTGTGGGCCTACAAGAGGAGTTGCAGCTGCCATATTTATTCCAATAGTGGCGGCACCAAATGCTAATGCATCCCACGGAAGTAGGTATCCTGAATATCCAAAGAAAATTGTGAAAAACATAAGTCCAACACCAATTAACCAATTTAATTCACGAGGGTTTCTATAAGCTCCTGTAAAGTAAACTCTGCACATGTGTAGGAATACTGAAGCAACCATGAAGTGTGTAGCCCAATGATGGATTGAACGAATGATGTATCCAAATGGTAATTCTAGCATTATGAATTCCATTGATGCATATGCAGGTGTAGGATCAAGCTCAAGATTTCCACCTGGTACGTAGTAAATACCTAGCACAGTACCAGTTATTACAAGTATTATGAATGCTAAGAATGAAATTCCTCCAAGACAATAAAGTGGGTACCAATACCAGATAATTTTTAATTTATATTTTTCAGCATGCGTGAGCGGTAATTGTCTGTGCATGGTATAGAATGTATCTCTGCTCATAGCCCAATAATCTTGTAATCTAAATCTTGTATCAAGCCATGAGAAAACCCAAAGAAATGATCTTTCTGCTACACCCATTTTTCCAGATGATTCTACTGCTCTTAGAATCTCTCTCCTCGGTGTTTGATCATTTTCTTTACGTAGTGTTAATGCTACTAATACACAGACAATCGCTATGAAAACCCAAAGAACCCAAAACATCGTATTCATCATCATTACCTCAATCACAAAATGTTAACCAGTCTACAAATTCAGTTACACCCTCAATTATTCCTCCATTAATATTGGCAGGGATTATAGGAATTCCCACTGGCGCTGGACCTCCTACTTTTTTTATTCCTGCAAATTGAAATGTTTGACCTGTTGCACGGTTTCTATTCTCATTTACTTCTAGTGCGGTAGGGTCAAATCTACTACTGTGACAAATACAAAATAATTTATTGCCTCCTTCTTCAGTCCCTCCAGGTGCCCAACTATCTTCTGTGAAATTATTACTCACTAATTGCCATCCCGGAATACAACAAAGATGAGGGCACCTTCCAAAAGAGATTATAATGCCATCATTTGGAGTAATTATTGGATGTTCTTCTGCTAAATCTTCAAAATGGCCAATATATTTTCCAGTAGCGTCAACCCCCTCACCAAATTGATATCTAGGAACATTTACTTCTAGTGCTTTTGCCTTATTCTCATTATGAGGTACATATACTACATTTACAGGAACTCCGTTCCAAATTCCTGATGCTCCTGCCATTCCAGCAACGCTTTTTGAAGCTTCACTAATGAATTCATCTAATTTCATTTCTTGTAGGTGTTTTGAACCATACCAAGCATCATCTTCTCTTCCTTTTGCCCAATATTTTACAGCTAAATCTCCACCGCCACCTCCACCACCAGGCATTAGTACTGCAGCGAAGCCAATAACTCCAAAAGTTGCAGCAAGAACTCCTGCGGCTGTATTAAAACCATAACGTATAAATTGCCTACGATCAATTACTGAACCAAGAAGTTCCTTTTTTGCGGTGTTTTTACTTGGAATCTTTAGTTCAAAATCTCTACTCATCAAATCACCTATACTTTGTATTCATACCAATCTTTTTCGTGTTTTCTTTTTGAATGTTCTGGAATAAATTTGTTTCTTTCGTGTTTTATTACAATTAAGTCAGGCAGCACCCATTTTTGATATACTATTGCCATAATGATAATTGTACTTAATGACAAGAAAAGATGGTAAGATAATTGTTGTTGGTCCCAACCGTTCATTAATCCATAAGCCATTGTGCCTGTCCAATAAGTTACCCAAAATATTCCCCATATGAACAATAAGGAAACTAATGCACTACCTCCAGAAGGAGATATTGTTGCTTTAACAATAGTGCCTGGTTCAGCAGGAGTAAATACGCCATGGTCAACAGCCCTTTGAAAATCTTCCTTTTCAAGATCAACACCTTCTAGTGCTTTTTTGGCATCTTTAATACTTATTTTTCCAAGTGACACTTCATGTAGTAACTTTTCAAGTAAATCAGTTGCCATTATTGGTCCCCCCTTCTCATATGTTTATATCTTAATTGCAATAAATTGGTTCTACCAGTATAAGAATGGCTAAATCCATAACGAAGCATAAATCCAGAAAATATAATCACAATGATTACTGCTCCAAATCCCAGTAATCCCAACCAGTGTGCTCTAAATTTTGCACCCATGTCGTGTAAATCAACATGTCCTTCATCTGCAGCAGGTGGTTCTATAGCGCCATCTCCTGAAAATATGGCTCTACGAGAATCTAAAATTTCAGCAGGAGTTTTTTCTGTACTTTCTGGGATGTGGAATGTCACTCTGTTCCACATATCTCCTAAATTAGCATCAGCGCCATTGACGCTGTTTAATGAAATCCAAAATGTAACTTTTCCAGTATTTTCCTCTGGAGCAGTCCATGAGATTGTCCATGCACGATTTTCAGATCTTGCCCCTTCTTCAGTATGCGTTAATGTTGAAGTATTATCCTCATGATTTTTGACAAAATCTTCTGAACCTTCTGCTGCTCCAAGAATTCCTGCATCTACTGCCATTGAGAATCCTCCAGTGTTTCCACTAGCTTTATCTGGCCCCCCAATTACCTCCAATCTCATTGTATATTCTTGATTTGGAACATACTTGTAAGGTACATCATCAACAAGTGCTGTTACTGAATTACTAGGGGCTGTTCCGTGACAAGTACATCCGCCAATTGCTACGTCCTCAGGACCTCCTTGAGCACTTTGGTCTCCTCCAATTCCTCCAGGGAGTGATGAAACTGGAGCGGATATTAATAATAGCGTAAAAACCAGAAAAAAACAAGATAATTTTCGGTTTATAGAGAGCATCTCTTCACCTTATGGTGAGGCGACTTAACTTGACCCAATAAACGTTATTAGTTTCATTGCAATTTTTATTGTAGAATTTACATGTTTTTTTTGAAGCAAAAACGTACAAAGGTCTAATGGCCATCAATGGCTGGAGGTAGCAATGTCTGGGCATGATTTTCGGAATATTTACAATCTTTCTGATGAACAATTAGAGGATTTAGATAGGGCTGAAGAAATGTTGGAATCACAACATCTAAACAGTGCTGAAACATTATTATTGGAGATGCTGAAAAAAGATCCAAAATGCATCCCAGTTTTAAATAATTTAGGAGTTCTTTATGGCAAATATTTTTTAGAATATGAAAAAGCAATAAATTACTATAATCAAGTATTGGAATTAGAACCTAGTAATGAATGGGCTAGAAGCGAAAGACGCAGGTATGAAAGATATACAACATATTGAAAAAGGTGATTTTATGGATAGCCAATCATTATTAATCTGTGGCATTGGTGGGATTGGATGTAATTGGGCAAAAAATGCTCATAAAAAATGTAAGGATTTGTCTGATTTGTTATTGATAGATGGGGATTCAAGATCACTTGATGAATCAGCAGAAGGACATCTTTTATCCCTCGGAGACTCAAGTTCTATAGATGGATGTGCGGCTTTAACTCCACTTGCAAATCAAAGAATGTTAGCAAATGCACCTTTGACTTCAAAAGTACTTTCAGATGCTGAATTAGTTGTGTTGTTAGTTGGACTTGGCGGAGGCAGTGGTTCAGGTGCTGCTGCTGAATTCGCAAGGCAAGCCAGACGTTCTGGATGTTTGACAATTGCAATTGCAGCATTACCTTTTGAGTGTCAAAGTTTGCGTAGGGAAATAGCTCAAAAATCCCTCCAAGAATTAAGAAGCACTACAGATGTTTGTGTGCAGGTTTCATTAGATAGGTTGGCAATAAGATCAAGAGAAAGAGGTTTAGATTGGCAAAAAGATAGTGGATGGGTTGAAGATTTAGCGACTGGAGTAATACAAACATTAGCAAAAGTTGGTTTAATTAATTTAGATTTGATGGATTTAAGATCAATAGTATCTAGGACAGGAGGTTCTACTATGTTTGTGGCACAAGGAAATCCAGATCATCCAGATGAATTATTTTCAAAAACAATGAAATCTCCTTTGGAAGGAGTAAGTATGGCTGGTGCTACAGGTTGTTTGATTCAAGTTGAAGGAGGACTTGATTTGACATTAGGTCAAGTAGATTCAGTAGCCGAAGCATTTACGAAAGGATTGGATTCTGAAGCACAAGTTATTTTCGGCGCAAGAGTAAGTGAAGAATTAGAAGGGATTGTTAGGGTAGTTGCAGTATTAAGTGGGTTGCCAATTAACACATTATAATCTAGAAGTAACGAAGTCCTTACATGATTGTTTATGCATTGCTAATAATGCGAACCAAGTTACCAAATGACCGATTCCAAATATGCTTGAAATATCTCCCTCAAGGCCAACTGCTAGCATCGTAACACTGCCTGCATAACCAAAGCCAAATGCAATGCCCCAAAACAAAACATTTTGTGGAATAAATAATTTATAATTCGGCATGCCTTTAGATGAAATACTCCAAATTGACATTACTACTGTAAAGATCATTAAAATTACTTCTTCAAATAAATTAAAGGACAACATTTCATCTGAAACAAACCTTCTATAGACACTTAGTAAATGCCAAGATGCAAAAATATGCAGTGCGATTCCCCAATACAAATCTATTTTTTCTCCATCTTTTCTTTTAATTAATTCTAGTCTTGAATCTTGGGAATAACGCAATATTAATCCTTGCGAAATTAAAGTAATAATTACTACTATGGGTACTCCATATGTGCTGTTTAACCCCTCTCCATCGCCCAATAAACTAAGCATTGTTGTAGATAATATCGTGGCTGTAATCCCTACAATGATAAGTTGTATAATTGAATTTTTCTTTATTGTTGCAGTTGAAATGTTTTCATCGATTTTTATTTTGTCGTCAATCCATAACCCTACAGAATTTTTGTAAGAAAGCGCTTGTGAAACACTCCAAAAAATGAACAATGATGCAAGAATGATTGGAAGAATTTCTCCAATTTCAGAGATTAAACCTTTTTCACCTATTAGTGCTGAAAGAATTAGAAATATTGTTCCCGAAATAATTATCGGAATTGAAATAATTTTGAGTGTTGAAATAAATTTTTCAAATAGTTTCTGTTTTTTTGATTTTTTTTCATTCGTTTCCGATTTTAATATATTTTTTTCTAAATATTTTCTAGTATTTTCATTTAATCCCATTAGGGCAGTTAGTCCATATCCAATCATAAATGAAATAAAAGCTATTGAACTTTGACTAGCAGTAATTATATTTCCTTGACTAAATACATAAAGTAAAGGTGCAATAATTACAATTGTCATTATATGGCTTCTTCTTTCTTTTGCAAGCAAATCCTTCAATATTGAAATGAGGGTAATTTTACCAATATTAGAATTATTGGATGTTTCAATATCTCCCATTAATCTATGCGTGAGTGTCGGCAAGTTAAGATACTCGCCCTTAAAGGGCCGATATAATGCCAAAAATTGGTAAAGCCGCTAGAGGCAAACATCGTTGGATTGGATTAGTATTTGGTGAAAATCATACAGAAATAAAGTCTGTAAAAGGTTATCTTGAAAAATTACTTAATTGTTCAGAAATTAAATTGTATGATTATATTAATGAAGAATCCAGAAGATCATGTATAATAAAAGTAAAGTTATCTGAATATGTAGGTGCAAAAAAATCACTTAATGATTTAGAACAGGATATATTTTCAATAACTTCATCA
>CATFLP010000105.1 GCA_949514915.1 Methanobacteriota archaeon
AAGGCTGTGTCCAGATTACAGGATTAAATGCCCTAGATGCTATTATTGTGTTATTAAGAAATACGTCAATATCAATTTGATCACCATATGCGATTTGATTTGGCAATGTTATTGAATATTCGTCTATTTCAATAATTCCTAACCCATTACCCCAAGTGAAATTCGTTTGATTACTACTTTCTTGTTCAGAAATTTGATGATAAGAACTTACTACAATTCCACCTAATTCTTCAGCGGTTGGCACTCTATCAAATTTAATGAGATATCCATGATTTCCTTCTCCAAGCCAATTTGAATGAATGGTAGCTGTGAGAGAATCCTCTTGGTCTGCATTTACTATTGTAGACATAGAAGTTATCAAAAAACAAAATACTATGAAAATAGCAAATTTAGGCTGATTTCGCCTTTCCATATTATACCCATGATTCATGAACTATACAATGCCTACGGCTTAATGTACATACATTAGATAATTTTTGAAAATGCACCTTTAGGTGCAGAATTATCTTCACCATGTCTCCAAATCCTATCACTAATATCTGTGTATAAATCTGCATAAGGGTCTGTTTCCTCTTCATCTTCTGTTTCACTCATTTTTTCGAGTACTCTTTCTCGAAGGCCCTCTTTAAATTTCCAATAATGAATCCTCCATTCTCTACCATCCCACAATGTAGTTTCTTCGGATTCTGTAGTTAATAATTCATAATCTTGAAACATATAAAATAAATTTCTGTCGGTAGGCTCTAATGCATTATCAATAATCCTATCATAATATCCAAAAAATCCTAAAGCGTGCTCAGCCATCTGTTCTGCCACGAGTGGTTCCATATTTTCATCAATATTTTGGCGTATAGCTTCAGTTAATTCATTAATAGAAAGTCCCATCTTAATACCTCATAACGGCGAATTTTTATCGTCCGACAGTATAGTATGTGAAGGCCCTGATTTATCAACAATTGTATTATTTTTATCAAAATATGCTTAATATTGGAAACCGAGAGTATTATTTTGTCAACTTTACCAAGTATGTTTGAGCGTATGGATGACGATGCAATTCTCGGAAATTTTTTGGGTCTTCCAGAAAATGAAAATGTGCCAGATATTATCATTGCATCAATACCTTATGAATTAACCACTTCTTATGGTCAAGGTACAGAAAAAGGTCCTGCCGCATGTATTGAAGCAAGCACTCAAGTCGAATTATATGACGACCTGCTAAAAGAGGATTTGCCAGCAGGTGCGAACTTACGAACTGTTGAACCTTGGGATGGTTTAGGCAATTCATTAAGTGAACAACTAGAGAGCATTAAAAAATACGCCAAAGTACAATATTCTACAAATGCATTTCCGATATTTCTTGGAGGGGAACATGGGATTCTTCCTCCAATCATCGAGGCAATAGAATCTCCTGTTACAATAGTACAAATTGATGCTCATGCAGATTTGAGAGATGAATTAGATGGTGAACCTTTCTCACATGCTTGTGCTGCTGCAAGGGCATTAGATGCTGGAGCAATCCAACTATACCAAATAGGGATTAGAGCATATTCTAAAGAAGAATTAGAAAAAATAAATTCTGACAATCGAATCAAAACATGGTTCAGCAGAGACATAATGAGCCCCTGTGCTGGTGAAAAATATTGGAATGAATGGATATCTGAAATTACAAAAATTAGTGGCCCTATTCACTTAACAATAGATATTGATGGATTAGATGGATTATTAGTACCTTCAACAGGAACTCCGGTACCTGGAGGTTTGTCCTATTGGCATGCGATTGAAACAATTGAGAAATTAATTATGAACTGTAATGTAATTAGTGCTGACGTAAACGAAATTGTACCCCAAAAAGATTCGAAACTTACTGAATTTACAGCAGCAATGTTAGTAACAAAAATTATTGCTACAAAAATAAATAGCATGAAATAAAGGTGAAAATATGAATTCATTACCACGTGGAAAACATACCATAATTGATTATAGTGGAGCATTTAATGCAAGTGGAGACATTGTACTCAAAATTTTAGAAGATGCTGTTGATAATTCAAATGCTAGAAGAGTTCACTCTCATGTAGAAAATTTTGATGGTACTGTTTCTCCACTAGGGTTTGCTGCTGTGGTTTTACTTGATGAAAGCCATGTTACTGCACACTGTTATTCCGAGATTGGATTATTAGCAATTGACATATTTACCTGCGGAAATACTGATCCAGACATATTGGCAGATGAAATAGAAATTAAATTAATAGGAATTTTACCACAACTTGTAATTAATAATCGCAAATCTGTGCCTAGATTTACAAGTAGGAAAGAAAATTTAAATCTACAAAATTTTGTTAATACTCACTTTAACCATTTTAATGCTGGGGAACTTCGTAAATGTGCTATTAGTCTCAAACAATTTTTAAATTCAAATGGAAGATTAATGGTAACATTAAGTGGTGCTATGAGCACTGCAGAAATTGGTAAATCTTTAGCGCCATTAATTAGATCTGGAAAAGTTCATGCAATAACGTGTACAGGTGCAAATCTTGAAGAAGATTTGTTCAATCTTGTAGCACAAAAACATTACAAACAAATTCCAAATTGGAGAAATTTATCTCTTGAAGATGAAAAAAAATTACATGAGGAAGGATATAATCGTGTTACTGATGTATGCATTCCCGAAGATGAAGCAATAAGACTCATTGAATCAAAAATATTAGAACAATGGAAATCTAAATCGGCCTTTCCACATGAACATATTTTTGCGATTATTGATGAATTAAAGTATGATATTTCAACTGAAGATTCATGGCTCTTAGCTGCAAAAAATTCAAACATACCAATCTATGTCCCTGGATGGGAAGATTCAACTCTTGGAAATATTTTTGCAGCACACTGCCTATCAAACAATTGTAATATCGACGCAATAAAGGGAGGGACTGAATATATGTTACACTTAGCAAACTGGTATAAAGAATCTAATTGCCCATTAGGATTTCTACAAATTGGAGGAGGTATAGCAGGAGATTTTCCAATTTGTGTAGTTCCAATGTTAAGACAAGATTTAGGAGAAGATGTGCCTTTATGGGGGTGGTTTGCCCAAATTAGTGAATCTAGTGCATCTTATGGAGGATATTCAGGAGCCTTACCAAGTGAAAAAATTACATGGGGGAAACTCACCACTGAAACCCCTATGTTTATTATTGAAAGCGATGCTACAATTGTCGCACCAATTCTATTTTCTTATATTTTAGATTAAATCGTAAGAACATACCAAAGATTCAATTGTGATACCAAGTATCTCATACTATGTTCTGGTGGCATTGGCTTCTGATTATGCTGGGATTCTTGATAATGAGTTTACCAATTTCAATGTGGTATATCAAAGTAGCACCAAGAAAACCAACTAATGAAGGTGATTGGGTTTCAGATAATGCAAAAACAGCATCTGTTACGGTAGATGGACGAATTATAAAAATCAAAAATGTAAGAGATTTTACCTGGAGATCCTCTAAAGATCATGATGTAAAATGGAACGAAGAGACTTACAATCTTGATGATTTAATTGGTCTTTATTATATTATTGAGCATATTCATAAATTTCGTGCACTTGCACATACAATGGTTACTTTTGAATTCAAAAACAATAGATTTCTAACCTGCTCCTTTGAAGTCCGTAGAAAAAAAGGTCAACGATTTCATCCATGGACTGGATTATGGAGAAGTTTTACTTTGATTCAAATTTGGGCAACAGAACATGATTTATTATGGCTTAGAACTAACCTAAGAAAGAATGAAACTTATCTTTTCCCTTGTGCTACTCTACCTGAAAAAAGAGAAGCAATGTTATTGCAATTATGTAAAAGAACAAATGAATTAGCAGAAAAGCCTGAATTTTATCATACTTTAGCAAAATCTTGTACAACTTCATTGATTAGGGAAGCGAATATTGTAACTCCTGGAAAAATTCCATTTAGCATGGGAGAAATAATGCCCGGTTATAGTGTCAAACCTGCAATAAAATTTGGAGTAGTACAAGATTTAGGTGGTTTTGAAAAAACAAAACAATTAGCTAGAATTGACAAAATTGCTTCGAAATTAAATTCTCAAGATGGATATTCAAAAGCAATAAGGAAAAATTTAGAGGGGAAATTTACACATCCTAAATAACTAGTTTCATTCATATTTATGCATATAATTGAATACTTGAGATTCCTCTTTTGAAAGTCCAGGATATTTTTTCATATCTTTCACAGAGTTCCAACGTTCCATAAATACTTGATTCTCCCAATCTGTCATCACCATTGGGCGAATATATGACGATCGGCAAACTGCTCTCGTATTTCCAAGATCTCCTGCCACAGTATCAATTACTGCCAGCATTGATGCCAAACGTTCTTTTTCATTTGAGCCAGGAATTTTATTATTTTTGGCTAATTTTGAAAGTCCGTCTGCACGTTTTAGATTTACGCCTTTCCAATTTATCATTGGATATTCTTCAAAAGAAGTTCCTTCAACTTCTTTTTTAGCTTGCTCTAACAACTCAGGAATTTTATTTATCTCTTCTTCTGTTGCTTCAGAAATTAAAGCCAAACGATGTGCTGTTTTCCATGATGCTGCCCATGTACGAAAATCTTTAGCAGTATATTTTGTTTCTTCATCAGTACAAGAATCAAGATATTCATTAATATGATCTGCTTTAAGATCTCTAGCATTGCCGTTGTCATCAAGATACATGAATAAATCCTGTTCATCATCATCACCACCAATTTTTTTAGATTCTTCAATCATCGAAACAATATCATCATCGATAATAAGTAATCTCCATCTTTTACCAGATTTACCTGTAAAATCAAAAATTGCATCAATTTTACCTTCAATAGCTTTTTTCCCTTTTAACAATTCAAGATGCCCTTCTTTAATTGTTGTTAACCCATAAGAATCATTCTCTTTTGCATATTGATCTGATCCTACACGAATATGATACAAATCCATTAATCTTATGACTAAAGCAGCAGATTTGAATTTAGGCATTCCTTTTACAAGTAAATCATCCTTAACTCTAGCTCTTATCTCAACTAAACCTACAACTGCAAATTCATCAATTCCTGAGAACTTTATGTCTGCTTTTACTGCATTCCATTCTGGATGATATCGATACTGTAATCTTCCTTTTGCGTCTTTCCCTGTTGCTTGAATATGTCCTCTATCATTTGGATTAAACCAAACATCAACCCATGCAGGAGGAACTACTAACGAATTGAAACCGGTTATTCTTTCCTCATCTTCTATTTTTTCACCTGAGGGTAAAAAATAATCCCAATACATTGTTTCTTTTTCACCTTCTTCTTTTGGGGGCACTATCACTTTTTGGCGAGTTATTCCCTTTACTGTTCTATCACTAATAACTAGTCCCGCCAATTTGGCTGCCATGTTCGAATCGGTCTTCACAAAAACTCGTTCAATCACTAGGTTGAAATAATTAGTTATCAATATGACAACCTTGGCTATCCCATGAATATTGATCTAAATATGAAATTAATTCTGATAACCTCTCAAAATTAACACCTAAATCGCCCATTCCTAATCTACTTTGACTCTGTAATGTAATATCTGTAAGATTGCTTCCTTCTAAACAGGCAGTAGTTACATAAATATCATCTGGGAAAAATAGAAATTCTGAATTATCTTTGAAATGTAAAAAATAATTATTTTGTGTTTCATTGAATTCATTAAACAATATCTTAGCTCCTTTCTCATTGATTAGCCAATTAGAAATTACTTCTTTGACTTCTGATGAGGATGCTAGAATTTGAGGCGCTTCTAAATTATTATACCTATATGATGTACCAACAGAATCAACTCTAACACAATTTCCACTGTTTAAGGGGCAATTTTCAGGCATTACCTCTACTAGAGGGTTAGGGGCGGCGATCTGAATCAAGAATATTGTTACAACCCATAAAGCAAATGCTCTTAGAGCCATTTTGGTTATTCTTTTTCTAATAAGTTTCATTCTAACCATTAAAGCACCAAATATTTCATGATTCTAATTCCTCAGGCCTAATCCTTAACCATGTTTGTGCTAAGAATATCAATAAATAAATTGACCCAAGCCATAATGCAGGTTTAACAATTACATTTAATCCGTAAGAATCTAAACCTAAAGGAAGGTAACTTAATGCTTCTTCCATTGTAGTTACGGTAGATGCTGTTGTAAGTATTACTATCGTCATAAAAAATAGTAAACTGAAGAAATCTAAAACCCAACGTAACCCTTCCATTACAGATTTACTCGTAGCCTTCATCTGATTAATTTCTGAA
>CATFLP010000106.1 GCA_949514915.1 Methanobacteriota archaeon
ATACTTTAGAAGTAGATGCTTCTGAAGGTTGGCTGATTCAATTAAGTACTTCTTCACTTTCAATTTCTCCAGAAATGTCTGATTGGCCAACATTATCAGGAGTTCATGTATCAAATATAACGATGAGTGCCACTGCCCCTTCAGGGACTTTAGAAGGACATATTGAAAATGTGGAATTAACCATTATTGATACAGATACGGGAGATACAGTACTGGTACATACATCACCTATTGAGGTAGGGAAACAAGTTTCTGCAATATTGACTCCTTCTGTAGCAAATGTCAATGTATCTTATCTTGGTAGCGAGACTACAATTTTACAAGTAAATAATACAGGTAATACATTATCACAATTTGAAATCATAACTACTATTGCTGAAAATGATCCAGTTTCAGTATCTGTAATGGGAAGTAATCAATTTATCCTAAAATCTGGAAGAGCACAAGATATTAGATTCCAAGTTTCGACTCTAGAAGGGGCTTCTTACGATAAAACGTATGAAATAGGAGTTCAGATTATTTCAGGTTCAGATATTAGTTTGAATGGAACAATTTTCGTTCATGTACAAGAATGGCATAATATGCAAATCACACTACCTGAAATAGAAGTGACGCCAGGAGACAATGAATCTGTATCTTATTGGGTTTCTAATTTTGGTAATCTTCTTGAGAATGTAAATGTTGGAGTTTATTTAGAAACAGATTGGAATGTGACCTTAGATCCATTATCTCTGCAAATTCCAATAGATGCTAGTTACACTGGAGGATTTACAATAGAAGTCCCACCAATTAGTGATGAAAACATGCTTTACAGTGGAGATGAATTTACACTTTGGTTTTCATTAAAAAATTCATCAACTGGAACAGAATTAGTAAATGTTACACAAGAAGTTACTGTTAGGCCATTTTTTGCTTTAGAATTACTTGAGTGGGAAGATGAAATTAAATTTTTACCAGGGGATGAAGTGGAAATAAAAGCAATTCTCAAAAATTCAGGTAATACTGATATTGTTGTTAATGTGTCTGCTGAATTAACAAACCCACAATGGCAAATTACCGAGTATCCAATTTCAGCATTTACTTTAGCTTTAGGTGAAAAAGTACCAATAGAAATCAAAGTCAGAGCATCAGGAGATACATATTTCCAAGGTGAAACTGGAACATTAGATCTAATAGTGTCTCCAGTTGATTTAGAGGTTGTAGGGGCAGGAGAACACTCAGTTAATTTAGTAATAGATAGAATATTAGATCAAGAATATTCTGTGATAGGTCAAGCTACAACAATAAATATCCCTTGGTCGCATGTGCCATCAAATGAAGAATATATTGCAGTTGGATATCCTACTACTCCTTCATATCTCTTGGAATTAGTTTCATCAGAACGATTTTTGAATTTATCACAGTTGAATTTAGATAACGAATCACATTACGATTGGACATTTACATTACCAGATTCTGTTACTAGTAGTGGTGCAATGGCATTAATGGTGGGAGAAGAAGTTTCATTGGCAGAAAGAATAAGATTTGTTCAAACTCCTGCATTATCTATAATAGTTAATGCTTCAAATGTTGATGGAGTATTGCCAGGTGATGGATATAATTTAACATTGAAATTAACTCATCCTACTGATGGCTCAAGTACAATAATAAAAGTAGTCATTAATTTGGCTAATTTTGCTGATCCATTTGTAAAACAAATCACATTCCAAGACGATGCAACAGGCATTGGCGAGGGGCAAAGTGGACAGATTGTGGCATTAATTCGTAATGGCGGAACCGCCTTAACTCCATATATGGAAGCACAATTGATTTGCAATGGTAGAGTGAAATTATATTCAGAATCAACACAAGTCCAAGAAATTTTAATTCTCCCACAATCCTCAGAAGTAGAATTAATTTGGGATATTGATGCATCAAGGTTAGAATGGTGGCAAACAAGTGAAAAAGTAGATTGTATTGTTTCCTTAGATGTCACAGGTGCTGAAGGAAATATTGTGGAAAATGATATCGTTGCGATGGATGCTTCAGTAATCTCATGGAGTCCAGTATCTCAATTTGTGAGTGTAGGAATTGTAATGGGATTGTTTATTTTATCAGCAATGCTGTTCCAATTGGGGCGAGAAAGAGAGAAATTAAAACAACTTGGTGCTTACACAGGTGCTGCATTTTTAGGAATGATATTCCATCTTTCGGAATGGATTTGGCTAGGTCCAATTTTATTAGTTACAGTAATTTTATGGTTGATGTATAATGCTTATTCTGCATCCGATGAACTTCAAATTATACATGCAGATTACCAAAGAGCTAGATTAGGGCAAACAACGTTATTTACAGAACATTTCAAACGTTTAAAGAAATCAAGACAACAATTAACAATAATATTTACCTTGCCTTTATTAGGGTTTTTGATGACTATCTTGGGCTTCCCTCCCTTATTGTCTGCAGATGTTTTGAACATCCTTTCTTTAATTTTAATTATTGGAATTAATGCAATAATAATTAGTGCAGTGCTAAAATATATTGATAAAATGTATGGTCAAGTATACAGTAGACTAACATTAGTTCAAGCAAGATTACGTTCAATAGAAAGATCATTAGGTGATCCAGCAAGATTACTAAATGAAATTGCTAATATCGATTTAGATGCAGTAGTAGAGCAAGCAGAAGGAGGTGATGTCAATGAGTGAAGAAAATGAGGACCCTGAAGAACCAACTCAAGAAGAATCATTGATTGATGATGTGTTAACCGAGGAATATTCAGAACAAACAGAACCTTTAGTTGATGAAGAAATACCTATGGAAAATGAGGTTGAAGAACCAGAAGAGATAGTTGTCCCTCTTGATATAGAAGAAGAAATTCCAATTGGAGAAGAGCCAGTAGTTCCAATGGAAGCAGAAGCTGAAGAATTTGATGATGCAGAAGAGGACGTCACAGCATCAGGTATGAATCAAGAAGCAACCATGAGAATCCATCAATTAATGAGGACAACAGGTCAAGCTGTTGCTAATGCAGTTAGGCAAGTTACTGATGTAGACAATAAAAGTTTAGTTGAAACAGAATTTGAAGTGCAACAGGCTAAAATTAGTTTACAAGATCAAAGGGTACTTTCAGCTAATAAATCATTAAATGTCGCTGAGAATCATTTATCAGCAATTGAGGAAGATGTTCAAAGATTAAGGCGTTCAATTGCTTTATTACATAGGTTGTTAAGAGACCCCGAGATTCTTCGAGGCGAATTAGAAAAAATTCTAACGGGCCTTAGAAATGCAACAGCAGCAGCAGAAATTGGAGAGGTTTCGATGGCTGCAACAGAGGTAGAGTATCTAGTAGAAGACTTGGTAGGAGGGACCTCAGCGACATTAAATCCATTTTTGTTTAGAAATTTCTGGCTATCGCTTACAACAAAATGGGCACAAGGATCAACTAACGGAGTGCTGATTGTGAATATATTGAATGATAGTAATAGGCCACTACCTTCCATGAGATTATCCCCTCCAGTTCCAGATGGCTGGAGTGTAGATCCTCAATGGATAGATATTCCAAGATTACCTCCAAATGGTTACTTGTTTTTGAAATTTGCAGTTAGGCCTAATGTAAT
>CATFLP010000107.1 GCA_949514915.1 Methanobacteriota archaeon
TCAATAAAAGCTGAGCTGCATAGTTTCAAGTGTTCAAAAATACCTCAACCAAGATGTCTTTTGCCATATAACTCCCCTCCTAAATCTCTTGCTGATGGAAATGTAAGTGGTCCTTTATGGATTGGACCATTAGCAAGAAAAGATGTTTTGGAAGAATTAACAGAAGAATATGCATTAGAAACTTGTGGGCTTTCACATAAAAGAAATGCCCATCTCATCTCATTAGCAGGATGGAAAAAGGAAGATGTTGAAAAATCTAATCGTGGAGTTGTGCGTAGTATTGAAAGGTTACATCAATCAAGAGAGGCCATCAATACAAATGGATTGGTTACAGTTGATGAATTGCCTCAATGGGTCGATATTGGAGGCCCTCCAAGCCCTAAAAAATTGATTTCCGCACTAAAAGAACAAGGTTTCAAAGCATCTATTTCGGTTATTTCAACTCCTGCAATTCAAACTAATGCACCGTGGGAAAAACTTATTGAAATTGTAAAAATGATGTCAAAAGACCAGTGAAAGGCATATTATATTAAAACTAAATTATCTCTAATTTATTGTTTATTTTGAAAATATTGTATTGTAATACAATCTCTTCAAACACAATTAATAATTGTGTTAAAAATTTTGTTTGTGATTGGAATCCAATCACCTTTAGTAAGTTTTGAACAACACATGTTATTGTGTTATCTTTGGTTCTAATTTCATAAATGTTGAATTTCTGGTCACCCAAAAAACCAACTCCTTATTATTATGAAAAAACAGAGTATCTCTGTTAATAGTAAATCAGCTTTATCCACCGATTTACGAAAATTAATTCGCCTCTCGGCGATTAATATTACAAAAATTATTAATATTTTTATTGTATTTATGTTCATTTTATCACCATTTAGGTAATATGCCTCTCTACACCATAATTTTCAAATCACAGTGGAATCCGGTCTTTCGACAAATATCTCTTGAATCAAAGTAAATAAAAAAATTTCCTTAAAAATAATAATTACTAACCGACCATAGGATCTTGATTATCATAATCTATATCTTCTGGTGCTGGTAACTTTGCCATTCTTGCTTCAAGTGCTTCTCTTAAGTTAGCATCAAATTGGTGTGCTTGCTCTAATAATTCGTGAAGAGATAATTCTAAACCTGTGATTTCGGTTATGGCTTCTATTGCTGTAGCTGCTGCTTTTGGATCAGGAAATGTAGGGTTGCATTCCGCTAATAATGCCGTAACATCTAAACCTCTCCTATGGCCTTCTGCTAACAAATAGCCTGCAATTCCTGCAACAACTCCTCTTTTTATTGATTCTATTCCTAATTTATGAAGTGCATTTCTTGTCTCCTCAATCGATGCAACTCCAAATAAGCCAGGTCCTGTTGTATCATCTGGAGATTGCCTTACTAAACCATCAACAATAATCAATTTACTAAATCCTCCTTTTGTAAACCATTCTAATACTGTATTTGCAAAAGAAATATCTTGCTCAGATGGAAAAGGAACTTCTGCAATAAAGACTCCAATATTTGTCCCTTGGTAAACTCTTACGGGATGTCTAGGTACAGAATCTTCAACTAATGCTAATGCTGGAAAGTCTTGATGCATTACTGTTCCTATCTCATCAATTTCCAAACTTCTAATAACGTGATAAGCTGCAATACTTCCCACCATTCCTGCAGTTGAAAAGCCACATATTGCTAATCCTCCAGTAGAAGGATTAGAATCTGGATTTAGTACCAAAGAATACGTATTTCCTACGGGTGAAGCCATTCAAATCATTACTCCGAGTAAGGGGTTGGAAAAAAGATTGACGATTTCATTCGTTCCATTCTTCCCAGTCATCCATGTTTGGATCTCTATACCACCATTGACCGTTTTCATCTTCCCACCATTCAGTTCCATCTTCATCGACACTATATCCTGGGTCATTTTCATAATCATTAGATTGTTGACTTTGTCTTACAAATTCTTCTCCAGCAGAACCACTTAATCTTCCTCTGCTATTATCTCTTTCAAATGGTTCTTCTCTTTGTTGGAATGAAGATTGGCCACCACCTCTACCAAGAATTCTATCCAATGGATTCTCTAATTCTTCTTCGTCATCATCATCATCCCAGTCATCATCCCAGTCATCATCATCTCCACGAATAAATCGTACAATAATTACTATTGATACCAAAGCGACTATTGCTCCACCAGCTATTAATCCAAGCATCATTGGATCTTCTAAAATACCTGCTTTTGCATCAGCTTGTTCCTCATTGATTACTGGACCTGTTCCTCCGTTATCATTTCCGCCATTATCGGTTCCACCGTTATCAGTCCCACCGTTATCAGTCCCACTATTATTATCATCAACAACTTCAGTAATAGTTCCATTAAGCCAAAATTCTACCGTATAAGTAATATCTTTCATTTGATTTGTTCCTGCTGGTGTTACCCAACCCAATGTAAATTCAGCATTGAAATTGCTTAAAATCGGATCACTTGTTGGTTTATTTGTTTCACTAACTACTGTTGGAGAGAATGTGCAAGTTACTTGTGCTAATGAACCTACAAATGAAGGACAATTAATTCCTATTTCTATTCCGCCGACTGTCACTTTTGCAGGATGCTCGATAGTAATGAATAAATCATTATTATTAATTAGATCACATTCAATATTAGAATTTTGTGAGTTTACTATATTTTCTATTACCCATTCAGAATCAGGACAAGATAGTGTTGGGTCAATAATTTCAATTTGTTGCTCTATTTGTGAGGGTGAACACCCATAATTAGAGGAATCAGGGTCAGTATCTACTTGTCCCACTTCATTTCCAGGAGTATTTGGACATAAATCATCATCATTCAAAACAAAGTCTCCATCATCATCTAAATTTGTTTGGCCAGAATCATTATACTCAATGAGAGTTGCACTTAATTCAAAATTGTCTAGATATTTCCAAGCTGAGGGGTTATCTGGATTTGCAGAACTATCTGGTGTAATTAATACATATCCTCCTGAAGGATTACCATCTATATTTACTTCTAAATCTCCATTTAAATTCAAAATTTCTTGTTTGGTTGTGCTTGTCAACATATCATTATCATAATACTTGAATGTGATTTCTGTTCCTAATAATGCAGATTGTTGCCATTCATGTTCAGCAACCAACGAAACTTCAAGAGTTGCATCCCCTAATTCATTAACCATCGTGACTGTCGTAAGTAATGAAAAATAAGCTGGCACAATAATGTCAATACCAGTAATATCTATAGTCGAACTTTCAAGTCCTCCTTTTTCCAATGTTTCTGCACGCCCATTATATTCAGCTATAATTTCTGCGTTTGTTACTCCAAGTGTACCAATAGAATCATTTGCAAGGTCTCTCCAATTAAATTCAACTTCAGAGTTCCCATTTTCGTCTGTAGTTGAATTAAAATAAAACATATATGAATCGTCAGAATCATCTGAATCTATGAATAAAGTAGTCATAATTACAGCATTTCCTACTGGTTCTGTATTTGAATCATCCGAAGAAGGGTGTGATTGAAGATTTAATGAAATTACAGTTGGTTGCTCACCTCCAACAATTAACTCTTCATCAGTCATTTCATTTCCGAATACTTCTGCATTAGATAATTCAATATCTATTTTAGTTGATCTAAACTCATTATTTATTGCATAAACTGGCCCTGTTGCAGTAACATATGGGTTTGAACCTGAATCATTTGTAGCTACAACTGCAACCCATAATGCTTGTTCATTTTCGATATATTGAGCATTAGTTACAATATCTCCATTAGCATCTTTAACTGTACTAGTAATTGTTGCAGTATAAGAAATATCAGTATTCTGAAGAGTTACTACAGAATCCAATAATGTTGTATCTGTGAAATTCTCAGTTAAAACATATACATCGTAATATCCTGAAAATCTATCATCTACCTCATCCCAACTTACATATATACTTCCGCCTAAATCACCTGGAGTATCAACCGCAAGTACATTTTTCACGCTTGGAACTGAAGGTAAATCAATTACAATTACATTTGAAATTGCACTAAATAATCCTCCTGCACTAAAGGTTGCTCTCACGACATATTCGTAATGTGCCCCTTCAGGTAAACCTGAATCTGTATAAGATACATCTGTATGATCAGTTGATGTTGACAATAA
>CATFLP010000108.1 GCA_949514915.1 Methanobacteriota archaeon
GATACAACAGTTTCTTGCCAAGTAGATCTGAATCCTTTACCTCCAAATTTCCCACCATCAGGCGTTTCTAGGCCATTCATGAATAGTGATTTTAGATGTTCATCAGTAACTCTCGTTCTAATCATTAATCTATGCCATTCTTTTCTTAAATCCAGAGAAATTGTATGATAGTGAGCAATTCTTCTTAGAGTTAAATGTAAATCTATTGCAAACCGTTTAGATTTCCTATTCAAAAATAAATCAAGCTTTCGTCTTGGAATTATTTCCATTTCTGTTATGTCTTCTAATTCAGCATGCTTAATTCTATTTTCAAGGCCATCTTGAATTAATTTCACTAATTCTATCGAAAAGCGATGCCAAGATTCTCCATTGAAAGAATTCGTTTTTTTAGATATGGTTTGATCCCATGCATTAGAAACTAATTGTAAGTGACCATCATGTCTTTCTATGACATATCTTAACAATTCTGTTTTTGCAATTTCTGCATTAATATCTATTTCTAAATCAAGCGGTTCAGTAGGAATCCAATCTTCTCCCCACATGTTAGGTAAGCCGCTCATACCATCGGCAAAGCATCAATGTGAATAAACTTCACATTTTCAAATTTTAATTTTAAACGCACAATTACATATATCGATAATATACTATTGTTACTACCCACCAGTTAAGGGGTAGTATGGGAGTAGTTCCAAATCGTTATGCATTTTTGTTATTTTCCATATTATTTCTATCTTGTTTTCTGGTTAGTGTAGATGCTAATGATTCTGATGGAGATGGAGTTTTAGATATTAATGATGATTGTCCATATTCTAATGGGAACAGTACGGTTGATCGTAATGGTTGTCCAGATAGAGATGGAGATGGAACAAGTGATTACAACGATTTTTGGACAGCACCACAAGGTGACTTTAGTGAACTTGAAGAAATTACATGGTCAGGTGGAGATGTAGAATCTGTAGATTTTTCACCAGACGGGAAATACGTTGTTGTGGGTGATGATTCTGGAACCTTGTCGATATATGAAACCTCAACAAGAGATTTAGTTTTGACAGACATAGAGGAAGAAGATAGGCCTATTTACGAAGTAGAATGGAGTCCAAATGGTGAAAAAATACTTGCAGGAAATCAATTTGAAGAAATTTTTGTTTATGATGCCTCAAATATTGATTCTAGTAGTACTATTTCCTTAGAAGAGACATTAACTACTGATTTTGGAACTACAAATGATTTGATTTCGGACATAGAATATAATCCTAATTCAAGTATGGTTGCTGTTACAGTAGGTAAAGAAGATAATACAGATCCGAATGATGGTGGTTTAGTAATACTTGATCCTACTGATTGGAGTGAAATTGGCCGTTATGATCCCTCTTCCAAGGATAGTAATTACGATTCAATAGAATGGAGCCCAGATGGTAGTATTTTGGGATTAGGGGGTGCAGGAGAAGTGTTTTTATTAGATCCAAATAATGGATTTAGCCAAATAAGAAATCCACTTGCAATTACAAATTCTCAATTTCCAAGAGTAAATGGTTTATCTTGGTCTCCAGATGGTAATTATTTAGTTGCTTGTGATCAATATGAATCAAATAATATTGGGCATACTGTTTACATGTATGAAACATCTACTTGGACTAAAGAATGGGATGAGGAACTTTCTACTAGTTGTCTTGATGTTGAATTTAGTCCAGATGGAAGGCAAGTTGCAGCAGCAGCTTATTGGTATGGAAATGATGGTGATTCCGTAAAAGTGTTTAATGCCGCTTCAGGTTCAATTGTAGACATTATGTCTGGTGATTCAGGAGATGATTCAACACCAGATCCTGCTGTTTATGATATTGCTTGGAGTCCAAATGGAATTGATTTTATTGTTGCCCATGGGTATGAAAATGCCCGACTTAGCTTTTGGGAAGGAGATGATGATCCTGATAATGATGGTTGGCCAACAATAGATAGAGGAAATGGGCAAGTTGATGCATTTCCATTTGATGGAGCACAATGGGAAGATTCTGATGGGGATGGATTCGGTGATAATCCACCTCCTGCAAATAATTATGATGATTGTGTTAATGTTTTTGGTAATTCAACAGAAGATAGGCAAGGCTGTCCTGATTTTGATGGTGATGGTTATTCAGATGAAGATGAAAATTGGAATGTTACAGATGGAGCAGATGCATTTCCATTAGATCCAACTCAATGGGAAGATTTTGATGGAGATGGATATGGAGATAACCTCGGAGGGAATAATCCTGATGCTTTGCCTTTAAATCCAACTCAATGGGATGATGCAGATGGGGATGGATATGGAGATAATAGTGATGGAATAGATCCTGACTCATTTCCTTTAGATCCTACGCAATGGAATGATACTGATGGAGATGGTTATGGAGATAATTTAGACGGAAATTCTCCAGATTGGTGTCCTGAGGAATTTGGAAATTCTACAGAAGAATATCTTGGTTGTCCAGACACTGATGGAGATGGTTGGTGGGATTATGCAGATGATTTTCCTAATGATCCAGAACAATGGAATGATAAAGATAATGATGGTTTTGGAGATAATCCTCCCCCTGCCAATAATTCTGATGATTGTCCAGATGTTACAGGAACTTCATGGATAGATAGAAATGGTTGTTTCGATTCTGATGGGGACGGTTATTCAGATTTAAATGATCAATTGCCCTATAATCCAACTCAATGGGAGGATAGAGATGGCGATGGTTATGGTGACAACCCAGATGGAGTTTATGCAGACAAATGTCCAGATGAATATGGGCTTTCAGAAATGGATGAATATCTCGGTTGTTTAGATTCAGATGGAGATGGTTTTGCAGATTATGCTGACAACTTCCCATTGGAGCCCAGTCAATGGAATGATACTGATAATGATGGTTATGGAGATAATCAAGATGGATTTGAAGCTGATGATTGTGTAGATATTTATGGCACAAGTACAGAATTAGGATTATTGGGTTGTTTAGATAGTGATAATGATGATTTTGGTGATATTGTAGATGCATTTCCAAATGAGAGAACACAATGGTCAGATAGTGATAATGATGGTTATGGAGATAATCAAGATGGATTTGAAGCAGATGATTGTGTATTAAAATATGGTACTTCATACATAGATAAATTTGGGTGTGTAGATAGCGATGATGATGGTTATTCGGATGTTTCTGATGATTGTATTGAGGTGATAGGAAATTCTAGTGAAGGTATACTAGGCTGTCCAGATTCAGATGGAGATGGTTATGCAAATATTGTAGATGAATGTCCAGATGATAAAACAAAATGGGAATATGGTATAATTTGTATCGAAGAAGAAAATACAGATGATGGAGATGACACCTCATCTAACAATAATGAAACATCAGTAAATAATGATGATCAATTAGCAGGTCAATGTATTTGTCCAGATGGCTCAACAGGGATGTTAGTAGGTCCTGCAGATGATGATGGCACTCCAGATGGTTGTTCTTGTAGTATCGAAAAGAATACAGAATTATCTTCTAATTTAGAATTTGAAGACATTATTAAAGGTGCAATTGTGCTATTTTCAAGCATCTTATTATTATTATTTTTCAAACAATATAGGACTTCATCAAAACGTAAGAAATTTAGATCTAATGTCACTGAAGAAATGAAAATTAATGCAGCTTTTGAATCAGATGATTTTGCTGGTGGAGGCTGGGATGAGATAGATATGAGAAAATGAGATGTTATAACCCCTTAATTTTCAAAAAAAGTTCTCTGGCATTATCTTCAATTTTATTTTCACCAGAAACAATGATGTTTGCAAATTTTGCAGAAGTTTCAACATATTTTTTGTGCATCGGTAATACTTGTTTTTCCCATTGATTAATTACTCCATCTGCCGTTCTTTCACGTTCATTAATATCTCGAAACATTCTCCTTTCTAATCTAATATTATCGGGAACATCTATGAATATTTTCAAATCAAATATATCCACGAGTTCTTTGGAATTAAGTATTAAGATACCATCAACAAGGATTATTTTTTTGGGGTTTATTTTTTGCTTATCTTTTTTCCTAGAATGTGTTGAGAAATCATATGTTGGAATCATAACTTCTTTATTTTCCTTTAATTTTTTTAAATGATTAGCTAACAATGAGAATTCTAGCATGTCTGGATGATCAAAATTTAAAGAACCCCCGTCATGGTCAAATTTTTCACTCAAATCAATATAATAATTATCTTGACTAATTATTTCGCATTCTTTTTCATCAAATAAAGTCATGATTTTATTTGCAAGTGTTGTTTTTCCTGATCCACTGCCTCCAGAAATTGCAATTATCTTGCAATTGTTATTTGACATTATGAGACCTAAACAAAGTTGATAATAAGAATTTGATGCATTAATTTCGTAAATTAATGTTAATTTATGCGGTTCTTTATGAGGGCCAAGCGTTTCGGACAGTTTGAGGGAAAAGATGTCAAGCAAGGTTGTTAATGATACGATACATGGTTCTTTTACCATTGAAGGAGCACGTAAAGAGTTACTTTCTACTCCTGAATTCAATAAATTATCTCACATTAAGCAATTAGGACTTGCTCATTTGGTATTTCCAGGAGCACATCATACTAGGTTTGAACATAGTTTAGGAGTTAGTCATGTAGGAGGATTAATGTCTGATTCAGTTGGTTTAAATGATTATGAAAAATCCATGGTTCAAATTGCAGGAATGTTACATGATGTGGGGCATGGACCTTATTCTCATACATTGGAACATATACTTCATGAAAGAGGGGGTATGGATCATATGTCTGTAACTGAAGGAATAATTACTGGAGAATATGATATACTTAGGGAAGGAGAAACAACAGTATTTTCAGAAAGGAAAAAAGTACCAGAGATTTTAGAAAGTTTTGATATAGACCCTAAAGAAATCGCAGATTTAATTCGTGGTCCAGATGCACAAGGTAGTGAAAGAAGTTTATTTTGGAATAAAGGAGATGATTTTTTTGCATCAGAAGATTATACAATGGGTCATTTAGTACATGGTCCCGTAGATTGTGATCAAATTGATTATTTGTTGAGAGATGCACATTTTACAGGGGTAAAACATGGGATTATTGATCACCATAGACTGATACATTGCTTGCAAAAACATGCTGGAGATGTAGCAATTGGTGAAGGAGGCCTTTCTGCTTTAGAAGGTATGCTCACAGCTCGAGCATTAATGTATAGTGCAGTATATTTTCATAGAGTTACTAGAATTACAGAAGTGATGCTTTCTCATGCTGTTGAAAGAATGAAAGAGGATGCTTGTGACCCTCTTGATATGCAAAGAATGGTAGATTCAGAAATTTGGCAATTACTCAATGAACAAGGAGGATTTCAACAAGATATAATTCGTAGAATAAAATATCGTCAAATGTTCAAAGTTGCAATGACTCGTAGAAAACAAGAATTAGATGAAAATCAAATCAACTCATTATTGGAAATTGCTCAAGATAGCAATAAGCGTATGCAATTAGAAGATGAAATTGCTTCTAGAGCTAAAGTGCCAGAAGGTTATGTTTCCATAGATGTGCCCTCTCTCAAACTACTGCTTTCGGAACCAAGAATGGCTCAAGTAGATATTAGAATAGAAGGCGAAGATGGAAAGTATAGATGGTTTAAGGAACATACTCCTCTAGCAGACGCATTAAGAAATAGGCAAGTAAGTCAAGCAGTCATGTATGTTGCTACTTTACCTAATCATACAGAAACAGTTTCAAAAATAGCAGAGCGTTTAATTTTTAATTAATCATTCTTCTTCATCAGGCATTTCAGGCATACTTTTTAGAATATCTTCTACAGATTTTAGAGAGTCTTCAACCCAAAGACTCAAACTAGGATCATTTAATCTTCCAGGAACTCCAATTTCCCAAAATAGTTCTTGTATACTCTCTGATGAATGCTTAACTAAATTAATAAATTCAGGATCTACTTTAATTTTCAAATCATCTTCTAATGCAGTAATTTCAGGGATACCTTCACTGAGAATTTCTTCCATTTTTGTTAATATTTCCTCAGTTAATTCATCAGCCTCTTCTTGCAATACATCTTCTAATGAAGTACCTAATTTAGGTGTTTTTTTATCTCCTATGTTTTCTTGAAATTCTTTTATTTGATCTTTGTTATCTTCATCAACATGAGACTCTAGTAATTGCCCAAAAACAGTTCTTAATAAGGAACCAAGATTTGAACTATCAACACCATCTATCTCTACTTCATCAGCAGCTAATTTTGCTAATATTTCTTCAACAAATTGTGGATTAATTACTTCGGGATTTAACATGTTTTGTAGCATAGGCATTGCCCATGTAGGGTCTTTTAGAGATAAATTAACATCAAAAAAACCTTGAGATGAATGTGAACCTACTTCAGCAGGTGGTGGAACAAATTCTTTTTTTGCATGTTTCCAAAGTTGAACAATTAAAGCACTCATGTTTAGTGGTTTACCAAGAACTTCGTGTATACCTGCTTTAGCTGCTGAAACTAACATATCTCTACTCGTATCTCTACTTAATAGAACAATTCTAGATTTAAATGAAAATTCAGGGTCTGCCATTAGTCTTTGTGCACTATCTAATGCATCAGCTGAACGCCATTCCGCATCTAATACAAGGACATCAGGCATTGTACCTAATGCAGTACCTTCAGTTTGCCTTAGTGTAGAGGTTCTTGTAACGCTAAAACCTTCTCTTTCTAGGGTGCCAGCAAGTAGATTTCGGCGCCCCTCATTTTCATCTGCAATTATGAGATTCGCCATGTTAATCAGGCCTAGGTAAACACACCTTCACATGAATGTTATTAGTGAAGTTCACAAAATATTGCATAATTTTGAATAAATTAATATCTTCGAATAGAGGAATTAACTGTTAATGACCATGAATCAATTCCTCCTGAAAGATTATACAAATATTTTCCATTGAATCCTTGATTTATTAACACTGAAATTGAATACATTGATCTGCTTCCATGATGGCAATATACCAAAACATCCTTGTTTTTTGGTATTTTATCAGTAATTGTAGAGATAAGAGTATGTTCTATGCATAAGTCTACTTTGTCAAGTTTGGCAATTTCAAATTCTCTTTTAGTTCTACAATCAATTATGAAAGGATCCCATCCGTCATTGAATTTTTTATTTGTATCAATTGCAGAAATATTCTTCGGGTTTTCGAAAATTTCTTTTTTATTTTCTAATCCAAATCTCATAGTTCTAAAATTCATAGTTTTTGCATCCAAAATTAATACTTTATTTGCCAAATCAGTACCAATGTTCAAACAAATTTTCAATGCTTGAGTTGCTTGAATAGTGCCTATTATTCCAGGAAGTACCCCTAAAACTCCTGCTTCAGCACAATTCGGAACATTTTCTGCTACCGATGAATCAGGAAACAAATCTCGATATCCCGAACTACCAGAAATATTGAAACATGCGATTTGCCCTTCAAAGCGATGAATAGATGCATGTACCCAAGGAATTCCTATTTCCTTACAAAAATCATCTAGAATATATCTTGTGGCAATATTATCACTTCCATCAATTAAAACATCATGATTTTGAATGATACTTTTTGCATTTTCTTTGTTTAAAAATTCAGAGATAAAATTAATTTTTATTTGGGAATTTTTTTCTTTTAGTTTTATAGCTGCAGTTTCTGCTTTTTTAGCCCCTATATCAGATTCATTGTATAATATCTGTCTATGTAAATTACTTGCTTCTACAACATCTCCATCAACTATTGTAATTTTCCCAATTCCTGCTGCTGCAAGATACAATAGCGCTGGAGAACCAAGCCCCCCTGCTCCAATTACAACAATTGACGAATTAGATAATTTCTTTTGACCTTCAATTCCTATTTCAGGTAGGTTAATTTGACGAGCGTAACGATCATCTAGCACGAATAAACCTCAATGAACATTATCTTCTAACCATCGTTCGCAATCAATTGCTGCTTGACATCCCATTCCAGCAGCAGTAATTGCTTGACGATATCTTGTATCTACTACATCCCCTGCTGCAAAAACACCAGAAATTGAAGTCATTGTATGCTCTTTATGTACGATATATCCTTCGTCATCAGTTTCAATTTGATTTTCTAAGAATTTAGTAATAGGTTTATGACCTATTGCTATGAAGGCACCAGTTGCATTAATTTCTTCAGTTGAACCATCTCTTGGATCTTCAATTACAGCACCTGTAAGGCCTTGTTCATTTGAAAGCCATTTCTTAATTTGTCTAAAAGGCTTAATTTCAATTTTAGGATTTGCAGCTGCTCTATCATACATAATTGTAGATGCTCTAAATACATCTCTTCTATTCAAAATTGTAACTTTACTTGCAAATCTAGTCAAGAATGTGGCTTCTTCCATAGCGGAATCTCCTCCACCTATCACTAATACGTCTTCATCTCTAAAAAATGCCCCATCGCATGTTGCACAAGTTGAAATCCCTCTTCCTTTTTGAGCTTCTTCATTTTCTGCATTAAGCCAAATTGCTTCGGCTCCTGTACAAACAATGATTGCATGAGATTGGAATACTTCACTTTCTACAGTAACTTTGAATGGCCTGGAAGAAAAATCAACAGATGCTACATTTTTATCAATAACTTCACAACCAAATCTTTCTGCTTGCTCTCTTAGATGCATCATCATTTCTGGGCCAGTAATTCCTTGAGGATATCCAGGGAAATTTTCAACATCACTTGTCAACATTAACTGTCCACCTGAAGCATAGCCAGAGAACATCAAGGGTTCTAACATAGCTCTAGCAGTATAGAGTCCAGCAGTATAACCTGCAGGACCACTTCCAATAATTATTACATTTCTAATATCACTCATTTTTTCACTTCCATTCTCTAATATGTTTCATTAAGTGCGACACTGCTAAAACTGCATTTTTTGCATGCATTTCCAATCTCTCTTCAATTTGTTCTGGAGTTGCACCAGGGCCTATGATTCCAATTCCTACTGGTCTTCCACCACCTGTTTGATATTTAATTAAGTCTTTAATCACTGCTTGACCTATTACTTTACCATGTTTAGTTTTACCCTTCTCAATAATCCCTAACACAACAAAACCATGATGTTGAAAATCGTTATCCTGATGTTTCGTCGAATGAATTTTTCTAATAGCATATGGAATTTCTAAAACCCCAGGTAACCAATAAATATCACCTAGATTTTTCCCTTCTTTCTTAATAGTTTTTTTAGCTACATCTAACATTTTTTCAATTTGTGGTTTATGGTATGATGTACAAATAATATGTATTACAGACATTTTAATCACCTTTCTTTCTATTGATTGAATCTACGATTGCCTTGGTATTGGCCTCTATCTCGAAGTTCACGAAGTCCCCTTCCTTTTTGAACCCAAAGGTTGTTCGACGTAATGTTTCAGGAATCAAACATACATTGAACCCATCATCAAATACTTCTGCGATTGTAAGACTACATCCATCTAATGCAATATATCCCTTTTCAATAATATAGGGCATATAATTTTCTGGAATTTTTAATTTGATGATATGATTATTTTCTGGAGTATCTATTTTTGTTATTTCAGCCATTTGGTCAATATGGCCAGAAACATTATGACCTCCAATTTCGTCTCCATATTTCATTGCTCTTTCAATATTTATCATGTCGCCAATTTCAACTTTTGATAAAGTAGTTCTACTCAATGTTTCATCAATGATATCAAAACTAGCCGTATGCTCACTAAATTCTACAACAGTTAGGCAAACACCATCCAATGAAATACTAGCACCTTGAGAAATATTTTCTTTAGTTCCTTCTGGTAATCTTATTCTAATATGTCTAAGTTGATTTTTATCTTCAAAATGTTCAACGATTCCAAGTCCTGCCACAATTCCAGAAAACATCTCACTCATCCTTTTTTACAACATTCCATAGATCGATTATTTTTCCAACAATTTTTCTTGTTCCATCAAGATCTCCTTCTAAACCATCAACTCTTCTTACTTCTATATGTGAAAGACCTCGAGCATCTAATTCATTTCTTATCCATTCTTCTGCATGTTCTTGATCATAGCCTAAGGCAATAATATCTGGTTTTACATCCACTAAGATATCAAACATTGAAACACCAGGAGGATTGCCAATATAGACAACATCTACTGGTTTTAGTCCCTCTACCATTCTTTTTCGCATCTCTTGTAATGTGATAGGTTCATGTTTTCTTTTCCTTACGGTATCATCATGAGCTACAATAACTACTAATTCATCACCTAATGATTTTGCTTGTTCTAAATAATGTAAATGACCCGCATGTAAAAGATCAAAGACACCTACTGCTAGAATTCTTTTCAATTTATCATCTCCTCTCTTTGAAAACTTGTTTGATTTCATCACCTGTTAAAAATAGAATTCCTCTTTCTTCAGCCCATTTTTTGGCATCTTCTACGCTAAGAGCAGCATCCCCATTTGGTTGAAGCATCTCAGCTCCTATTACTACAGGGGGAACGTTTGCTAAACGAGCTAATGCCACAGCTAATTCAGTGTGACCTTCTCTTGTCTCTATACCACCTTTTTGTTCTAAACAAACAGGTATATGACCTGGCGTTCTAAACTCTAATCCTAATTTCAACATTGCAGTTTTTTTATCAGAATTTATTTCTAATAATTCATTACTTAATTCTGCAAACCTTTTCGTGGTTAAACATCGATCTGTATCTGTAATACCTGTGTATGTATCCCTATGATTAATTGAGAGTGTGAATGCTGATTTACTATCATATTGTAGATCATTTGTACTTAATTCTTGTAATAATGGGTATGTTTCATTTAATATTGGTTCATCATATAAATCTTGTAAATAGGGTAACCCAAACATTTCACCTATTTCTGAACCTATTGCTAAAAAGAGTAATCCTCCACATTCTTTTCGAAGTTGGCGAATATTTTCTTCCGTAATTTTTGCACCAGAAAATAACAGATCTGTTTCTCCTTCACGAAATTCAGAATCAAAAACACATACAGGAAGCCCATTAGCAAATGCATCAATTGCTTGTTTTATCCTGTCACCCATAAATTGAATGCCCCCAAAAATTACCCCGTATGTTAGTAATGTTAATCTTTTGTACATCAAAAAACAATACAATATTCTAGATTCATTATTATATTGTGTCATCTTGGCCAACATTAAGATGGCATTTAAATCAATGGAAATTAGAAAAATGATACTTGCTATTTTCATGATAATTATGTTTTCAATGTCAAGTATTAGTGTACAATCACAAGGAAATGATACATTAGACGATATACAAGCAGATATTGATAAAGAAGAATTGCCTTTGGTAAAGTTTAGAGATATTTCAAATAGTTCCGGATTAGGGATAAATATTGAGAATTGGGAGCAGGATAGTACAGGTGTAGAATCATTCACTCCAGGAGTTTCTTGGGGAGATTATGATAATGATGGTTGGATTGATATTTTTATTACTCCAAATTATGATCCTAGTGATTTAAATTCAAGTGCAAAACCTCATTTAATGCATAATAATGGAGATGGAACATTTAGTGATGTTACTGTAGAATCAGGACTGTCATTCGAAAGTCAATCACTCTCTGGTATTTGGGGAGATTATGATAATGATGGAGATTTAGATATCTACATTAGTGAATTTGGAACTGGTTTTGCTGCACATGGAATCTCAATTGCCCAAGAATATATCGATAGGATAGAAGAAAATGAAAATGCTACAGATGGAGAAAGGTGGGATGTTGGGAAAGCAAATAAGTTATTTCAGAACAATGGAGATGGTACATTTAGTGATGTAACAGAATTTGCTAATGTTGGAAATACTGGCCATAGTACTGAATCCCAATGGGTAGATTATGATTTAGATGGAGACCTTGATTTATATTCATTAAATTGGGGGATCTATATTGATGAACTTAATACAGCTTACACAGAATCTAATGTACTTTATAGAAATAATGGAGATGGAACGTTTAGTGACGTTACTAGTGTTGCAGAACTTTTTGGCGGTCTTGTAGATGGTCCTGATCCAGAACCTGGAACATTCCATCGTTCAGAATTAGGTAGAGCAGATATTGGTGCAGGGTTGTCCTCAAGTGCACAAATATTACATGATTCACCATTAGGAACTGGAATGAGTTGGGCTGCTTTATGGTTTGATCATAATGGAGATAATTATCCAGATGTATTTATTGCAAGTGATTTTGGGATTTCACCACTTTATATTAATGAAGGAGATGGTACATTTAAGATGTACACAGAAGAAGCAGGTATGTATATTCCAGGGACTGGAATGGGTGTAGATGCTGGAGATTATGATGGAGATGGAGATTTAGATTTGTGCCAATCTAATTTTGGTCCTGAATTTATCTGGAATAGAAATGGAGATTCATATCAACAAGTTGTGAATACTGGAAAGACAGGACCTGGATTTTTTGCAGCAGGGTCCATACAAACTACTTGGGTATGTGAATGGTTTGATTATGATAATGATGCTGATGTAGATTTATTTCTTTCATCAGGTGCTATTTCTGCATATGTCCCAAAACGTGAAAATATCATGTATCTTAATGTAGGTGATTGGTCAGATGATGAGGGAGATTTAATTGATGTTTTCCAAGATATTGGTTTGTATACAAATGCTGAAGAGAAGACACAAGGAGCATCAGTTGCAGATTTTGATAATGATGGAGATTTAGATTTATTATTAGGGAATTCTAATCAACCAATAAGATTATTTGAAAATTTAGCTAATGAATATGAAGATAGAAATTGGATTACATTTGATTTAGTTGGAACTCAATCAAATAAACAAGCAATTGGTGCAAATATGACTTTGTGGGTTGATCAAAATAAATTCCAAGTCCAACAAAAATTCGCATGTTCTGGATCATTTGGTTGTAGTGATCAAAGAATGCATTTTGGATTAGGAGATGCAACTAAAATACATTCAGTCGTAGTTAAATGGCCTAGTGGGGAAACCCAAGAATGGTTTGATCTTGACATTAATCAAATAGTTATTTTACATGAAAAACAAGAATCAAAAACACATGGAGGTATTATTTTCATGGTTGGAATAGTTCTGTTTTTAGGTTATATTTTACATCGAAAAGGTTGAGAAGTAAACCCAAGACCGATATGCATGGCCAAACTAAAGGAAACACCGTTAGATAGTAGTAGGGACAAGTCAGAAATGAGAACACCCGAAGTCGAATTAGATTTTACAAATAATGCATTAGCATCGGTATTATACCGTCAAGGGAATACTGTAGTTCTTGCTTGTGCAACTAAAGCACCAAGCTTGCCAAGATGGTTTCCTAGAGACGCAACTAGAGGTTGGGTTAATGCAGAATATTCATTGATGCCAGGCTCAACCGATTCAAGGTTTAGAAGAGAAAGACAAGGGGCAAAAGGTAGGACAATGGAAATTGAAAGATTAATCGCAAGATCACTTAGAGGAGTTGTTAATCTTGATGAATTAGGTCCACTTTCTCTTACTGTTGATTGCGATATTTTGAATGCAGATGGAGGGACAAGGTGTGCATCAATTACTGCTGCATCAATTGCTCTTAGGTTAGCAATTCGTAGATTAATTGAAAGCGGAGATTGTTTACCTTTGGAACATAGATTAAATCCAGAAAAAGAAAATTATAAGTTAACTAATGAAGAAATGAGAATACATGAAAACAATGTCATGAAACATGATGTTGCTGCTATTAGTGTAGGATTAATAGGTGATGATGTGTATTTAGATTTAGATTATGTTTTAGATAGTAATGCAGACGTAGATATGAATGTAATCATGACAAGTAATGGAGAATTTGTTGAGATTCAAGGAACTGGAGAAGAATCTACATTTTCTGGAGAGCAATTAGGGAGATTAATCGAAATGTCAAAAGTTGGTATTTCTAAATTACATAACTTCCAATCAAATTTATTCAAAGATATTTGATACAAATTGAATTGAAGAAGGTGGGACAGGCCGGACTTGAACCAGCGACCTCCGCATCTTCAGTGCGGCGCTCTCCCAGGCTAAGCTACTGTCCCAGAACGACATTACGATTAGAGCATTCTTTTCAAGACTTGCGATAGAAAAGCTTGCTTAAAATAAATCATCATCATCTTCGTCAGAAAATAAATCATCATTTTCTTCTTTAGATTCAACATTATCTGTTGATTCCTCATCAGATTTCCCATCAGATTCTTTTTGTTCATTTAATTCATCTTCAGCAACCATAAGTTTGCTGATTAATTCTGGTTTTGTACCAGAAACTGGAACATTTAATTCTCTTAACATTTCTTTTAATTGTGCAACAGTTTTTAATTCGTAAGCATCTATACGATCTTGAATTTCTTTTTCTTCCATCATCTTAACATATAATCTGTTAATCAAATCATTTTTCTTACCAGATACAGGTAATTCTTTTTCTTTACATAATTCCTTTAATTTAGAAACTGTTTTTGTATCCAAAATTTTTCTAGGATCTATATCAATTTCATCAAACATTTGAATTGGCGCATTTGCTTCAGCATTACGTCTCTTTTCAGCAGCTTCTTTTTCACGCAGTTCTAATTCTTCAGGACTCATCCCAGACTTAAGAGCTAATTCACGTCTTCTTTGTTCTCTTGCTTTTCTTTCTAATTGACGATGTCTAGATTTACTAATTAGTTGACTCATATACATAGCATCATGTTCTAGTAATGGAGAATCAGAAATTATGGTTACATCTAACCAATCTCCTTCTTCAACTAAAAATTCTGCAAGAGGTTCAAAATTCAAATCAGATTTTTTAATTTGAGTATAATGAATCGCATTACCCATTAGGTGTTCAACACCTGAGAAATGACAGTAAAACTCCTTTGTTCCAATGGTTTCTCGTACTAAATCAAATAATTCTCCATAATCTTCACTTGTTTTTAATCTTCCATGTCCACGAGAGTGTATGTGTGCAAAATTAATTACTGGAATTGTATTTTCAACATGATTTACAACTTCAAGTACTTCTTCAATACTGCCCCATAAATTTTGGCGACCACTTGTTTCAATACCAATTTTTGTTGGTTTTTTTTCCTTAAGCCAAGGAAATACTGGGTGATCTGCATCTTCTTCCCATATTTCCGCAATTCTTTCAACGACACCTGCAAATACATTTGCAGCAATTTCATTTGCTTCTTTCCCTCTAGAATGGCCACAATATGGACCTACATGGCAAGTAATATGTCTTGCATTCAATACTTTTGCAGCCTGTAAACTTGCTTCTAATTTTGATAATGTACGATTTAATTGCATTCTATTGCCAAGAATTTCTGAATAATAAGGACCATGAATGTTTAATTCAAAATCTGCTTTGTAAGATAATGCCCCTGCTTGCCAATATTGTTCGAAATGATTTGGTGCAACCATTCTTACGGTTTGAATTTCCATTGCATCCATTCCAAGGCTGATAATATCGTCCATACCTTCTACAATTGTACGTCCTTTACAAGAAAGCGGAACTCCCGCAGGTCCTAGTCTAACAGCCATCATGCATCCCTCCGGCCTTACGGGCCAAATGATGTCTATACAAAAGGATGTTTGGACAATTGCTTGTTTTAGACGCTATTTCCCATTCTTCTATTATTAATATCACCAATACATATTGGCATCTGTACTTTATTAACATCTCGTTTTAATGTATGATTTTTATATCAATATTAACGAGGTATTTTATGCGATTGCCTAGCAAGGTTGTATTGTTAGAGCATGGTCCGTGTAAGTACTACTACTGTTTTTTCAATACTGACATTGATTTGTATTGTACTATCTTCACAATTTTCAGTAATGGCTCAAGAGGCTGAAAATTCAGATGTTGATGATGATTATGTTGTAATGTTTACAAGAGTTGAGCCAGAATTAGTTGAGGTACACAAAGATGAGGAACCATTGAATTGGAATTCTTATGGCCCAGGAATTTCAGCAGGTGATTTTGACAATGATGGCGACTTAGATTTGTATGTGTCTGCAAAATTTTCTCATTTAGATTGGCAAGATAACCAAAATCCAGACATTTTTTTCAAAACAACATTTGGTAATCAAATGTTGTTTGAAAATAGAGGTGATTTTTCCTTTAAAGACATTACAAATAAATCAGGGTTAATGAATGACATAAATGGAGATGGAATTTCTGATAGTACTTCAGTTTCTGGTGTTTGGGGAGATTATAATTCAGACGGATTCCTTGATCTTTATGTTAGTGAATTTGGTCATACAAATGGCAAGTATGCAGGTGGTGAGCCAAATATTTTGTATCATAATAATGGAGATGGCACGTTTACAGATGTGACTGAGATTGCTGGAGTTGGAAATAATGGGCATAGTAGTTCTGCTCAGTGGGTTGATTATGATTTAGACGGAGATCTTGATTTGTACTCTTTAAATTATGGATATTATGAAGACAGTGAAACTGAAGCAGAAGGTGAAACAAATATCTTGTATCGAAATAATGGTGATGGGACATTTACTGATGTTACCTTTGAGGCTAAATTGTCAGGGAGCTCAGTCTTTTCAGAGACAATTGGAGAACCATTACAATCAGGAGTAGTTAGGGCAGATGCAGTTGCTGGAACACCATCATCTCCGGGATTATATAGTGATAGTGAAATGGGGTCTGGTATGAGTTGGGCTGCTTTATGGTTTGATCATAATGGAGATAATTATCCAGATGTATTTATTGCAAGTGATTTTGGAATTTCACCACTTTATATTAATCAGGGAGATGGAACTTTTTCAGTTGCTACTAGAGAGGCGGGAATGAATATCAAAGGTACTGGAATGGGCTTAGATGCTGGAGATTATGATAGAGATGGAGATCTTGATATTTGTCAATCTAATTTTGGTCCAAATTATCTATGGCAGAATCAAGGCGATGGAACCTATAAAGAAGTTGGAGACGAAGCAGGAATAAATTTACCACAGGCAAATCCAGTGCATTGGGTATGCGAATTTTTTGATTATGATTTAGATGGAGATTTAGACTTATTTTTCACTGTTGGACAAATAAATCCTTATTTTTCTCAACAAGACAATACATTTTGGATAAATAATGGTGATGGTACGTTTACCGAATCAGCATTTGAATTAAATTTAATTCCTTCTCATTCTGAAAAAACACAGGGGGCATCGATTGCCGATTTTGATAATGATGGAGATTTAGATATCATTACAGGAAATTCTAATGCACCGATTAGATTCTTTGAAAACCACGCAGATCTTACAGGTAGACATTGGCTGATGATAGAATTAAATGGTACATATTCCAATATACAAGGTATTGGTGCAGAAGTAATTGTTTGGGCTGGAGATCAGCCATACGTTCAACAAAAATTTGCTTGTTCAGGGTCGTTTGGTTGTAGTGATGAAAGATTACATTTTGGATTGGGAAATACTACGATGGTAGACATTGTAGTAAATTGGCCAAGTGGAACAACAACTACAATGTTTGATGTTTCGGTAGATCAAGTATTAGTAATTCCTGAATATGTTCCTGAACCACCTGATTTAGTCGCATTTAGTGGGATTTTGTTTACTTCTTTACTATTATTTGTTTGGAGACATAAAAGGATGTAAGGTTTGATACTTATGAGTAAAATAAGAGTGATGACAACGTTATTTATTTTACTAATTATGATGACTTCTAGTGCAACAGCAAAAGTTACTGGAACTAATACATATAGTATCCCATCAATTACAGAATATTACCCAATTAATGGTTCAGGACATAACTCAGATAATCTCGATTGGGGCACTTCAGTAAGTAGATTAGGAAGATTAGTACCTGCAGAATATTCAGATAACATTTCATCACCTTCATTACCTGATTTGCCTAATCCAAGACATATCAGTAACGTATTATGTGCAGATCCAGCAGGAGTTGGGTCTGACCCTTATGATATTCCAGATGAAAGAGGGCTTTCAGATTTCATTTGGGTTTTTAGTCAATTTGCTACACATGATATCGTATTTACTGGTAATCAAAGAGGAAAGCATCAATATCCTTCAGAGGGAGGTCAACATAAGTTTGATATTTTAATACCAGAAGATGATGAAATAATGACTCCAGGTTATTATATTCCGATGTTCAGATCTCAATATGATTTAGAATCTGGAACTGACGAATCTAATCCCAGAGAACAACTTAATCAAATCACTTCATGGTTAGATGCAAGTTTAGTTTATGGTTCTGATAATTATAGAGGAGATTGGCTGAGAACATTTGAAAATGGTTTGTTAAAGACTACAATGACATCAGAGGGGCCAATTCCTCCAAAGTTAGATCCTACAAATAATTCACATCCAGGAATGTCTTTTGAGGGATTTGGTGGAGGTAATTTAGTAGTTGGAGATGTAAGAGGAAATGAACATATCTCACTACTTGCATTACATACATTGTTTCTCAGAGAACATAATCGCTTAGCAGTTGAAATACAATCAGAAAATCCAACTTGGACTGATGAGCAAGTATATCAAAATGCAAGAATGATAGTTGCAGGAATATTGCAAGCAATAACATACAATGAATTTTTGCCATCTTTAGGAATTACATTATCTGAATATAATGGATATGATTCATCACTAGATCCCACTATTCTCAACGCTTTTACTCATTCAGCATTTAGAATGGGTCATAGTCAAATCGGAAGTTGGACATTGAGGCTTGATGAAAATCGTACAGAATCAATAGATGGGCACATTAGATTAAATGAGGGCTTTTTTGATACAAGGCCATTAACTGAGGGTGGAGGAATAGACCCAGTACTTCGAGGATTAGCTTATCAAGTAGAACCTAAATTAGACCTTGTTTATTCTGATGACTTACGTAATCAGATGTTTGGTCAACCAAATGCTGGGGGAATGGATTTATGTGCAATAGATATTAACAGGGCAAGAGATCATGGAATGCCAGATTATAACACGATTAGAGATGCATTAGGTTTAGAGAAAATTACAAATTGGTCCCAAATAACTAGTGATTCAGAAATAGCTGATAAATTACTTTCAGTATATCCAGAACCAGGACATTCTGACATGTTTATTGGTATGCTTGCAGAAGATCATCTTGAAAATTCAAGCGTGGGAATTTCAGTTCATGAATTGATAAAATTACAATATGAAATATTGAGAGATTCAGATCATCTCTTTTATCTTAATAATCCTGAAATTGAGCAAATAAGAGATGAGATACACAATACTACATTGGGAGATATAATTCTAAGGAATACAAAAATTGAAAAAATACAATGTAATGTATTTTTCGCAGAGAAAGATATGGATGAGATGGAATGTACAATGAATAACGAAGATAAAGGATTTGATCCATGGTTCGCTCCTGAAGAAGATAACGAAGATACGATATTGGATAGTTCTTCTCCTGTTTTGGTGCCTCCCGTTAAAGATACTCCTGGGTTTGTTTTTAGTTCTACATTAATCTCATTATTAGGTGCTGTTGTGTATCTTAATAAAAATAAGGATTGAGTTTTGCAAGGGTTCAATATCCTGTAATTGTTAGGCCTAAATATGGGAAACTCAACTGAAGTTGTAATTTGTGGTTTTGCTCGAACACCAATTGGGAAATATAGAGGTGCCTTAAAGAATTATTCTGCCATTGAATTAGGAATTATGACGGTTAAAGAATTACTTTCAAGAACAAAAATCAATCCAGAATCAGGTTTAGTTGATGAATTAATTTTTGGGCAGGTATTACAAGCAGGTTCTGGCCAAGCTCCTGCTAGACAAGTTGCAATACATGCTGGTTTGCCAGTGACTACTGCAGCATATACGGTTAACAAGGTATGTGGGTCTGCTCTAAAGGCAGTAATGCTTGCTGCTAATAGTATTAAATGTGGAGAATACAATTGTATTATTGCTGGAGGAATGGAATCAATGACAAATGCACCTAAATTAGTTTTCAAATCAAAAAGAGGAGAGCCAGTACCTCCAGAAGATTTAGTCAATGTAATGATACATGATGGATTATGGGATGTATACAATGATGTTCATATGGGTAACACTGGAGAGATTGTTGCAAAAGAATTTTCTTTATCTCGTAAGGTAATTGATGAATTTAGTGTTTCAAGTCATGTTAAAGCAAACAATGCTTGGGAAAATGGTTGGTTTGACGAGGAATCTTTTCCTGTAAAGGGAGTAGATCGTGAAGGTAATGAAATTTTATTAGAAAGAGATGAGGGAATTAGAGGAAATATTTCATTAGAAAAACTTTCAGAAATGAAACCAGCATTTGCTGAAGATGGAGTAGTCACTGCAGGGAATGCAAGTCAATTGTCTGATGGGGCATCTGCAGTATTAGTTACAAGTACAGAATTTGCAGAAGAACATGGACTGACAGTATATTGTAAAATTAGTGATTATGTTACTAGTGGTGTACAACCAGAAAGGGTAATGGCAGCCCCGATTCCTGCAATTAATGCATTATTAGAAAGGAATAACTTGAGTGTAGATGATGTAGATGTGTTTGAACATAATGAGGCATTTGCATCAGCATCATGTGCTGTTTTAGAAGGAGTTGGCATACCCGAAGAAAAATTGAATTTACATGGAGGAGCAGTCTCTCTTGGGCATCCAATAGGTACATCGGGGACTCGTTGTTTAATTACCATGTTTCAAGCTATGAGAAGAGTACAAGCTAAGAATGGAATAGTAAGTCTTTGTTTAGGCGGAGGAAATGCTGTTGCAATGTTAGTTGAA